>NZ_DASWTD010000656.1:0-1609 GCF_036402335.1 Sphingopyxis sp.
CTCGGCAACGATTTTGTCGTGATCGACGCGCGCGTGGCGCCCGTCGAGATGACGCCGGCGCGCGCGCATGCGATTGCCGACCGCCGCCACGGCATCGGGTGCGACCAGCTGATCCTGCTCGAACCGTCGGCGACCGCGGACGTGAAGATGCGCATCTTCAACGCCGACGGCGGCGAGGTCGAAGCGTGCGGCAATGCAACCCGCTGCGTCGCGACGCTGATCGGCAAGCCCGCGGTGATCGAAACGCTGGGCGGCATGCTGCGCGTCACCCCCGCCGACGGCGGCGCCGAAGTGACGCTGGGCGAGCCGGCGTTCGACTGGGAACATATCCCGCTCGCGATGCCGATGGACACGCGCGACATGCCCGTCGCGTGGGACGAGCTCGAGCATGGTGTCGGGGTCAATGTCGGCAATCCGCACATCGTCTTTTTCGTTCCCGAAGCCGATGCCGTCGCGCTCGGCGAGCTTGGCCCGCGGATCGAGACCGACCCGCTGTTCCCCGAACGCGTCAATGTGAACGTCGCGAGCCTCGACGGCGAGAACCAGCTGCAGCTGCGCGTCTGGGAACGCGGCGTGGGCCTCACGCAGGCGTGCGGCACCGGCGCGTGCGCGACCGCGGTCGCTGCGATCCGCGCGGGGCTGGTCCAGTCGCCGGTCACGGTGTCGCTGCCCGGCGGCGACCTCGTCATCCGCTGGGCGCCGGGCGAGCCGATCGTGATGAGCGGCGCCGCGACGCGCGTCTATGAGGGTGAGACCGACTGGGCGCAATTCGGATGAGCGCTTCCCTCGCCGACCGCCAGGAGGTCGTCAATTTCGGTTGCCGGCTGAACATCGCCGAGGGCGAGGCCATCCGCTCGGCCGTGCACGCCGCGGGCGCACAGGGCACGATCGTCTTCAACAGTTGCGCGGTGACCGACGAAGCCGTGCGGCAGGCGCGGCAGGCGGTGCGCCGCGCGCTCCGCGAGCGGCCGGACGCCGAGGTGGTCGTGACCGGATGCGCGGCCGAACTGGAACGCGAGACCTTCGCCGCGATGGGCGCGCGGGTGGTGTCCAATGACGCAAAGGGTTTGGCCGAGAGCTATCGCATCGAAGAACAGAACGGTGCTTCGACAACCCCGGATCAGGTCCGGGGACGAACGGGTTTAGGGAATGGATCAACCCATCAACCGTTTGCCCTGAGCTTGTCGAAGGGCCGTCCTTATTCCCCCGCCCTCTCTGGCGCCGATCACGCGCGCGCATTCCTTGGCGTCCAGACCGGCTGTTCGCACAGCTGCACCTTTTGCGCGACGGTGCTCGCGCGCGGGACGGCGCGGTCGGCGAGCATCGATGCGGTCGCTGCATCCGCGCAAACCGCCCTCGACCGCGGCCAGCGCGAGATCATCCTCACCGGCGTCGATCTCGCGAGCTACGGCGACGACAGCGGCGCGACCCTTGCCGCACTGGTCGAGGCGCTGCTCGCGCTACCGGTCGAACGCCTCCGCCTCTCCTCACTCGACCCGGACCGGATCGACGACGCGCTGTTCGCCTTGCTGACGCAGGAAAAGCGCGTGATGCCGCACGTCCACCTCTCGCTGCAGGCCGGCGACGATATGGTGCTGACGCGGATGAA
>NZ_DASWTD010000657.1:0-4101 GCF_036402335.1 Sphingopyxis sp.
GAGCGCGGTCGCGAATTCGGGATCCTGGTCGACGAGCATGTCGTAGATGCGCTCATAGATTGCGGTGAGTTTCGCGCCTTCGCCCGACGGCGTATCGGCGAGCATCGCGCGCGCGGGCGAGCGGATGCCCGCGATGGCGGACGTCGCGGCGAGCGCGGTGAGCAAGGTGCGGCGGTCGAACATGGGGAGGTCTCCGTTGAGTGTGTGTTGGCGGAGTATAACAGCACCGCGTCAGCGCTGTCTTGTATCCATTTGACGTCGCCGCCACCAACCTGGAGGCGCACCGGTCAGCCCGGCGATGGCACGGGTCATATGCGCCTGATCGGTGAAATGGAGCCGGTGGGCGATATCGGCGAAAGCTTCGCCGCCCAGATGCACCGCGGCAAAGGCGGCGCGCGCGCGGACATTGGCGCGATAGGATTTCGGAGTGCAGCCATATGCCGCGCGGAAACCGCGGCTGAGCGTCTCGGCGCGCACGCCTTTTTCCTCGGCCCAGTCCGACAGCGCGAAGGGGTCGAGGCGGCGCAGGTCGTCGGCGAGCATGTCGGGCCAGTCGAGCGCCGATGGCGCTGCGGCAATGAAGCTTTCGGCGAAATGCAGCGATGCCGCGCGGGCGTCGCGTTCGGCAAGGCGGACGAGATGGTCGGGATCGTCGACGCGGCCGCGCACATGCGGGGTTGCCGCGAGCGCGGCGGGCAACGCCAGCACGAGGACGCGCGCGCCCTTCGCCTCGAAGCGGTCGAGGTGCGATTCATAGGCGTGGTGGATCAGCGCGTCGCCGGGACGAACATTCCAGCGCCCCTCGTCGCCGGCTTCCTGATAGCCCCCTTCGAGCACGACCGCGACGAACGCCGCGTCATGACAGTGCCGGCCCCGATATTCGCCGGGGCCGTGGTCGAGCAGCCCGAGCGGGGCATCGGCAAAGCAGGAGATTTCCCCCATGATCGCTATTCGCGCGCCTTCGCGGCGGCGCGCACTTCCTGCGACCGTTCGAGCGGGATGATCAAAATATCGTCGCCATCGACGATCACCGCAATATTGTCCATGCCGAGGATCGATACCCGTTTGTCGCCCGCGCGCACCAGATTGCCGCGGCTTTCGTGGAGGAAGGCATCACCAGTCACGGCATTGTCGGCGTCGTCCTTGTCGGCGAGCGCGTGGATCGTGTGCCAACAACCGAGATCGGACCAGCCCATCGCCACCGGGACGACCGCGACGCGTTCATCCTTTTCCATCACGGCATAATCGATCGAGTCCGACGGCGCTTTGGCAAATTCGATGGCGTCGGCGTAGAGTGCGTCGCCGTCGCGCATCCCCGCCGCGACGGCGCGGTCGGCGGCCTCGAAAATCGCGCGGCAATGCGTGAGCATCGCGTCGCGCATGCGCGCGGCGCGGAACAGGAAGATGCCGGCGTTCCAGCTATATCCGCCTGCCGCGAGCATCGCTTCGGCATCGGCGAGCGGGGGCTTTTCGACAAAGCGTTCGACCGCAAAACCGTCCTGGCCGAGCGCGCCGCCCGCAGCGATATATCCGAAACCCGTTTCGGGGCGGTCGGGGGTGATGCCGAAGGTGACGAGCCAGTCCTGCTGCGCGAGGCGGACCCCCTTGGCGATCGCGGCGTGAAAGGCGGGGACGTCGGCGATCACATGATCGCTCGGCATGACGAGGAGGAGGGTGTTGGCGTCGGCCTGCGCGACGGCGAGGGCGATCGCCGCGGCGGTGTTGCGCGGCATCGGTTCGACGAGCAGCGATTCCTCGCGGTCGTTCATCTGTTCGCGGACCATCGCGACATGGCCGTCACCGCACAGGACGATCGGCGGAAGGAAATCGGGGCCCGCGGGGGTGCGTTCGACGGTCTGGCGGAACAGGCTGCGCTGGCCATGCAGTAGCAGGAACTGCTTGGCGCGCGTACCGCGCGATTCGGGCCAGAGGCGCGTGCCGGCGCCGCCGCACAGGATTACAGGCTGGATCATCAGCGTCATAACGTCCGGTCTATCGCGTTGGATGCGGGGCGTCACGCTGTCATTGCCGATATAACAAGTGTAAAATTAACCGACAGTTGACGCCTCGGCTGTAGTATCGCGCCGGCATGTTCCGGCTGTTCAAACATTATGTCCCGCACGCCGTCGTCTGGCTGGCGCTGATCGAATTCATCGCGCTGCTCTGCTCGGCCGAGGGCGCGTGGCATCTTTATGCGCGTCAGGCAGGCTTCGATGCCGGGCCGCTCGGCGACCGCTGGCTACCGCTGGTGACGTTCGGCCTGTCCAATTCGCTCGCGATGATGGCAACCGGGATGTACGGGAACGAGGGGCTGCGCTCGATGCGTTTCGCGACCGCGCGCCTGCTCGCCGCGATCTCGCTCGGGGTGATTTTCCTGTCGGTACTGGGATTCCTGTTGCCGACCGCGACGCTATGGCGCGCGAACAGCCTTTACGCGATGGCCTTTGCGATCGCGGCGCTGTTCGTCATCCGGCTTGCGCTGACCCAGTCGGCGGGGGCCGATGCCTTTCGTCGCCGTATCCTCGTGCTGGGTGCCGGGCCGCGCGCCGCGCGGCTTGCGGCGCTGGCGAACGAGCCGGGAAGCGGGCTGGAAATGGTCGGCTTCGTCGCGATGAGCGCCGCCGAAAAGACGGTCCCGGGCGCGATCCCGCGCGAGGCCATCGACAATCTGTCCGAGCATGCCGTGGCGCTGCGCGCAGGCGAGGTGGTGCTTGCGCTAGAGGAGCGGCGCAACGCCCTGCCGCTCGCCGACCTGCTGCGCGTCAAGACCACTGGCGTGCATGTCAATGACATTGCCAGCTTCATCGAACGCGAAACCGGGCGCGTCGACCTCGCGACGACCAACCCGAGCGGGCTCATTTTTTCCGACGGATTTTCGGCGGGGCAGCGGATTTCGAAAGTCGGCAAGCGGCTGTTCGATATCCTCGCCAGTCTTTTGGTGCTGGTGATCGGCCTGCCGCTCGTCATTATCGCGGGGATCGCGGTCAAACTCGACAGTCGGGGGCCGGTCTTTTACCGGCAACCGCGCGTCGGGCTGTTCGGCGAAGCCTATGACATCTTCAAGATCCGTTCGATGCGCACCGATGCCGAGGCCGAAGGCAAGGCGGTGTGGGCGAGCGAGAATGATCCGCGCGTCACGCGTGTCGGCCGGATCATCCGCAAGCTGCGCATCGACGAGCTGCCGCAGACCTGGTGCGTGCTGAAGGGCGACATGAGCTTTGTCGGCCCGCGCCCCGAGCGGCCGAGCTTCGTCGATGAGCTGGAGCAGAAGCTGCCCTTTTATGCCGAGCGGCATATGGTCAAGCCGGGTCTGACCGGCTGGGCGCAGATCAACTATCCCTATGGCGCGTCGGTCGAGGATGCGCGGGTGAAGCTCGAATATGATCTTTATTATGCGAAGAATTATTCGCCCTTCCTCGACCTTTTGATCCTGCTCCAGACCGTGCGCGTCGTGTTGTGGCCGGACGGCGCGCGGTAAGGCGATGACCGCCCTTTCTGGCCTGTCCCAGATCCTGTCCGCGCTGGCGCTGACGGGTTTTACCGGCGTGACGCTATGGCTGCTGGCACGGTCGCCGTCGCACATGGCAACGCTGATGTCGGCGCCGCGGCGGCTGGCGATGGCGGCCGCGGCGACCGCGCTCTGGTGCGGGGCGCTTTATGTCTTTTCACCGGGATCGTCGCAGGCGCTGGTTGCGCAGGCGCTCCGCGACCTTGCGATGATCGGCTGGCTGGGAGGAACCTTCTGGTCGCCGCGTGCGCCGATATCGCGCCCGCTGCGGCTGATCCTGCGCATGCTGGTCACCATGTGCCTGCTGACGCTACTGCTCGGCACCGTGACGCACCTGCGCGCCGGGGAGGCGGCCGAGCCGTGGATGACGCCGACGCTGGCGTTCGCCGCGATGGTCGTCGCCGTCGGCGGGCTGCTGATCATCGACAGCGGGGTTCGCAATGCGAGCGCCGGGCAACGCATGCCGGTGATGGCGGTGGCCGGCGGTTTTGCGATGCTGTGGGCCTATGAGCTCAATGCGCAGCTGATCGGCGCGCTGACCGGGAAGACCGCGTCGACGCTGATCGGACTGCTTCCCGGCGTCGTACTCCTGA
>NZ_DASWTD010000658.1:0-8503 GCF_036402335.1 Sphingopyxis sp.
GGAACGGGCAGCGCCTTCGCCTTGTTGCGCAGGATCGCCAGCAGCGAGTCGGGGGTCGCGATCCGCTCGCGCACCGGTTGCCCCGATCGCAATTGCGCGCGCTCGCCCGCGGGCGGATTCGTGCGGCGGACGCGCACCGCGGCCACGCCGCCGCTGAGCCCGAGCTGGTCAGCGGCGCCGCGCGACAGGTCGATCAGCCGGTCGCTCGCCATCGGCCCGCGATCGTTGACGCGGACGAGGATCGTGCGCCCGGTATCGAGCGCGGTCACTTCCACATAGCTCGGCAACGGCAGCGTCTTGTGCGCCGCGCTGATCGCTGCGGGGTCGAAGCTTTCGCCATTGGCGGTCGGACGCCCGGCGAGTTCGTCGCCGTACCAGCTCGCATAGCCGACATCGTCATAATCGGGGATATCGGCGGGGGTATAGGTGACGCCGCCGACCGTATAGGGATCACCGAGCTTGACCGGCGTGTCGCTCACGCCGCCCGAAGCGATCGGTGCAGGCGCCGGACCCGCCGCCGGACCTGCGCTGCTCTTGCCATCGAAACTGCCGCAGCCGGAGAGCATCAACATCGCCCCGGCCAGCAGGCCCCCGCCCCTAACGATCGATTTCATCCGCCAATAACCCCACAGACAGTGCGTAAAAGTTGGAACAATTATAGTCCAATATCGCACGATAATTACCAGTCAGCAAATAGGCTGTCCGACCGGGTCCATCGGGTTCGAGAAGCGTCGCCTGCACATTGCCGTCGGGCCAGCGGCCGCCGATCGGCGCAATCCCGTCGGCACGCCATTCGGCCATCGAGCGCCAGCGGCTGTGACGGTCGAACACGCGCGGGCAGCGCGTCGGGGTCAGGCGATTGGCGACCGCACTGCGGTTGAAGCCCGCGGGAACGGTCACGGCGACCCCCCACGGCTGGCCGCGGCGCCAGCCGGCGCGGCGGAGGTACGAGCCGATCGATTCGATCGCATCGGCCTCGCTCGACCAGATGCGCGCGACGCCGTCGCCGTCGCCATCCTCGGCGACCTGGAGATAGACCGACGGCAGGAATTGCGGATAGCCGAACGCGCCGGCCCAGCTGCCCTTGAGCGCGCTGCGCGGCACGCCGCGTTCGACCATCACCATCGTCGCGATCAGTTCGGGTTCGAACAGCGACCGGCGGCGCCCCTCATAGGCGAGCGTTGCCAACGCTTCGGGCAGGTCGAAATTGCCCGTCACCTGCCCATAGGCGGTTTCATGGCCATAGATGGCGATCATGATGCTCGTCGGCACCCCGGTGCGCGCCTCGATCCGCGACAACAGCGGCAGCAGCCGATCGTGCACGCGCCGCCCGCCGCCGATCCGCGCGGCATCGACATGCTTCGCCTTGTATGGCGCAAAGGCCGGGATCGGCGTGTTGGGGTTCGGCGGCGCGCCGAGGTTGTCGCGGTCGAGCGCAACGACGCGCGCGTTGTAGGTCAGCCCCGCGGTCACCCGGTCGAAAGTCGCGCGCGATACCCCGCGCGCCTGCGCCTTCGGCCACAACGACTGGACATAGGTGTCGAAGCCGCCGTCGCCGCCCTGCGCGAGCAGCGGCGTCGATGCGGTGAGCAGCCACGCCGACAAGAAAGCAGCGGCAAAAGCGAAAAGGCGTCTGATTTTGAAACTGATAGCGTGCATGATGTCCCCACCCATAGGGCGTGTCTCGCACAGATGCGAGCGGCTTGGCCACCCCGGCGCGAGACGGGCCGAGTCATTCGCGCGATGGACGGAATGCCGTCATCTTTTGCTTGCCGCAGCGCGGTCGCACGCTATGGCGGCGGGCATAGGACAGGTGGCCGAGTGGTTTAAGGCAGCGGTCTTGAAAACCGCCGTGGGTGCAAGCTCACCGTGGGTTCGAATCCCACCCTGTCCGCCAGAATTTCGAGCTATCGAATGGGCGGCGCCCCAACTCTGTTTACGGTGCAATCAGCCGGCTCATTCAAAGTCGCACGAAATAGGATGCGTTGTAGGAAATGGCCTGTTCTATCTTTGTTTCCACTATCGAGGAGCGAAGAATATGGCGAAGATTACCGACATCCCGCACCGCATCGTCAACGGAAGCGGCGTAGCAAGCTTGACGACAATTCGCGTCTATGAAGCTGGTACGAGCACAGACGTCGATCTGTTCAGTGACGAAAATCTGACGAATCAGGTGGGCAATCCATTAAACGTCGCGGCGGGCGATCCGATCCCGACGCTCTACCACGGCTTTGCCGGCGACGTCCGGATCGAGGTTGTCGATGCCGGCGGACCCGTCTTTGACGACGATCCCTATGATCGTCCGGTATCCACTGGCGAACTTGCCGGCGGCGAGGGCAGCGCGATGGTGGGCGTTTTGAATGCGGGCACGGGCGCATATGTCCGGACGCAAGCCGATGTGAACATGGATCGTCCCACGGTCCTCGACTTCATCGAGCCGGCCCAGGTTGCGCTGATCCGCGCCAATAATCATGCAGCCCAAAACCCCGCTCTGGTGGCGGCTGGCCTGCAGGCGGCATTCGACGCCGGCGTGGGCATCCTTCCATCAGGAACCTACCATGTGGGCGCGTCGCTGAACTGGCCGAGCGGCCTTGCATTGATCGGCGCGGGCCGCAGCAAAACGATCCTCCGGTCGGCCGTGATCGGCGGATCGCTGCTCAAGACCAATTCGTCGGCCAATTTTCTGTACATGGCGCATATGTCGCTGAAGGGAAACGCCGTCGCGGGCTCCTTGGGTAATGGACATGCCATCGATTTCATCGATTTCGATCTGGGCGGTAGCAAGGCGCCAGCCCAGTCGATGGTGTATCAGGTCGAAATTTCCGGCTTCAAAGGACAGGGGCGCGTCAGCAGCGCTGTCGGCGCCGGGAGTATCGCATCGTGCGCGGTCATCGCGGTCAACGTCCTGCAGAATCTGTTCCGCGACATCTATATCTCGGATTGCGGACACGGGTTTTTCCTGCAGGATTGCGAGAATATCCGCATCGAAAACTGCGCGACAGACGGGATCGTCAAATTTGCCGCGCTGGTGATGTCGAGCGAAAACGTTATCATCAGCAATTCGACGCTGATCGACGCGGGCGACGGGACGGCCGACACCGGCTACCCCCTAACCGCCGTTCCCTTGGGTTCGGGAGTTCTGTGTTCCTATCAGAACAATGGCCTCGTCGTGACCGGTTGCAAGTTCAAGAATAACCGTGCGGGCAAGGCAACGATCCAGTCGCTCTTGTCGAACGGCGACGCATTCATCGCCAATTGGATCCGCGCAGACGCCCTCACCAATACCGCACACAGAGGCATTTATGCGTTGCGTCCGAATGGATTGAACATCGTTTCCAATCATTTTCATCCTGCCACGACCGGAACGCCGTCGCAAAAATACATGAGCGTCGAAGTGGAAGTCACGGCCAATTCGGAATGCCCAACCTTTCGGATCGAGGGCAATTTGTTCGCCGACGTGTCGGGCATGGGGATCGCATACAATGTCAGGATTGCCGGCGACAATCGCGTCAGGCCGGTACAGGGGGTGATTCAGGGAAACACGTTCGGGTCACGTCAGGCACGATCGGCCGCGACCGTCGTGGACTCGGACATCCTTCTCGAAAACTGCTCGCTTCAGGCGACGAGGATCGCGAACAACGCGCATCTCGCCGCAGGCAATGTGACGCGAACGGGGGTCACCAACAACAACACCATCCTGAACAAGATGGAGGTCGGCCCGAACGCGTTTCTGGCGGGCGCGGGAACGATCGCCGCCGAGTATACCGGCGTTTCCGAAGGGCAGTTGGTCGCGGTTTCCGCAAGCTACGATCCCCCTGCCCTTGCAACCGGTGTTCCGACACCCGTCCAGACGACCACGGTGACCGGGGCGGCCGTCGGAGACATGGCGACGGCGGCTTGGAGTGCCGATCTGGCGGGCAGCGCGATCTTTGCGTGGGTCAGCGCGAGCAACACCGTGTCCTGGTTCATTCAGAATGTGAATGGCTCGAATCCGCTCAACCTGGCTTCGGGAACGGCGAGGCTCCGCGTGAGAAAGGCGTGGGCGGCATGACCTGGTAGCAAGGCATCAGGAGGGCGGTGAAGAGCGATCTTCACCGCCCATTCCTTCGTTCAGGAACAACCGGGAATATTGGGCGCTTCCGCCAGCTTCGCTGCACGAATATCCTTCTTCAGCACCTTCCCCACCTTCGAGCGCGGCAGGTCATCCCAGATTTCGAGCTCCTTGGGCGCCTTGACGCTCCCGATCGCGGCCTTCACCGCGGCGATGAGCTCGTCGGCATCGGCGCTGTGCCCTGCCCTGAGTTGCACCACCGCGCATACGCGCTCGCCCCATTTGTCGTCGGGCAGGCCGAAGACCGCGCCGTCCTGGACCGCGGGCTGCGCGAGCAGCGCCTGTTCGACCTCGGCCGAATAGACGTTGAAGCCGCCGGTGATGATCATGTCTTTCGCGCGGTCGACGATGAAGAGGAAATTGTCGGCGTCGAGATAGCCGATGTCGCCGGTGCGGTGCCAGCCGTTCACCGTCGCCTCGGCGGTGGCCTCGGGGTTCCTGTAATAGCCGTCCATCACAAGGCTGCCCTTGACGACGATCTCGCCGCGCTCGCCCTGCGGCAATTCCTTGCCCTCGCTGTCGATGATCGCGACGCGGACGAGCGGGCCGGGCTTGCCCGCCGACGACAGGCGCTGGCGTGCGATCGTCCCGTCGGGATTGAAATGATCTCTGGGCGCCATCATCGAGATCATCATCGGCGCCTCGGTCTGGCCGAACAATTGCGCCATCACCGGGCCGAGCTTGCCGATCGCTTCCTCCAGCCGCGCCGCCGAGATCGGCGCCGCGCCGTACCAGAAGCATATCAGCGACGAGAGGTCGGTCGCGGGCAGGTCCGGGTGGTCGATCAGCATATAGATCAACGTCGGCGGCAGGAAAGTATGCGTCGCCTTGTGCCGTGACGCCAGTGTCAGGAATTCGCCGATATCGGGGTACGGCATGATCACGATCTCGCCGCCATGCGCCATGATCGGAAAGGCCAGCACCCCCGCCGCGTGGGTCAGCGGCGCCATCGCGAGATAGACCGGCCGCCCCTCGAACGGATAGCCCATCAGGGTCAGCGCGGTCATCGCCTCGAGGTTGCGGTTGGTGAGCATCACCCCCTTGGGGTGCCCCGTCGTGCCGCCTGTGCCTGGGAGCATCGCTAGGTCGCTGACGGGCGTCGCCGCGAATGGGACTTCGGCGACACCCGCCAGCCACTCGTCAAGCGAAGGCGCGAAGGGCTGCCCGGCGTCGAGGCAGACGAGTACCTCCAGCTTCGGCAGATCCTTTCGCAACGCATCGACGAGGTCGGCGAATTTCGAATGGAAGAACAGCGCCGCGCAGTCGAAGTTGTCGAGCACATAGGCGTTCTCGGCGGCTTCGTTGCGCGGGTTGATCGGGCACCATACCGCGGCGGCGCGCGAGATGGCGAAGACGCAGGCGAAGGCGACCGGATCGTTGCCCGACAGGATCGCGACATGCTTGCCCGGCGTGATCCCCCACGCGTTCAGCCCGCGCGCGACGCGGTGGGTCAGCGCCTGTACCTCGGCATAGGACAGGCTCTGACCGTCCATCGTCAGGCAAGGGGCATCGGCGCCCAGCGAGGCTCCCTTGTCGAGCCAGTCAACCAGCCGCATCGCCGCCCTCCCCTCAGTCGTTGACCGTGACGATCGGCTTCAGCACCAGCCCGAACTGGCGCAGCACACCGAGGATCTCGTGATGCCCAAACGCCTGGCATGCCGAGGCGAAGCCGGCGCGGCGCGGTGGCTGCTGGAGCAGGTTCATCGCCGCCCACGCCTGCATCAGCCCGGTCTGCTTGTAATTGCAATTGCCGTGGATCAGCACATGCACGCGGCCGAGCGGGCCCGACGCATAGACCGAGTCGATGCTGGTGTTGAGCCGCGGGTTTTCGCGCGGGGGCATGTCGCCCTGCACCGTTTCGGCCATCTTCGACAGAGCGGCTTCCTGTTCGGCGAACGGCAGTGGCTTGATATCGGTGTCGATCATCTTCGTCATGTTCACGACATTGTCCATCACCTCGCGCGCGAAGACGCCGCCATAGACCTTGACCGTCGAGACGCGCGGATCCTGCTTGAACCAGATCGGGTGCGAGGTGCCGCCCCACGGCAGCGTGAGCGCCGTCGCGTGCTGGCCGGGGACGTGGCATTCGGTCGCGGTCATCGTCGGCCATTGGACATACTGGTTGTTCTCGAGGAAATACCAGTCGGCCTTCAGGATCGTGAAGATCGTCTGCACCGAGGCATAGGTCGGGAAACCTTTCCACAGCACGAGCATGTCGAGCGTATCGAGCCCGGGCATCGTCTCCAGCGCGATGTTTGCCGCGATCTCGCCCGTCGTGTACATCTGCGCAATACACGGCGAGAGCAGCAGGCCCTTCTTGGCGAAAGCGTCGCCCCATTTTTCCTGCGCGAGGAGCATCCAGTCCTGCTCGCCGGTCGTGTCGAGATAATGGGTGCCCGCGGCAAAGCACGCCTCAACCGTTTCAGGGCCGTATTTGATGAACGGACCGACCATGTTGCACACGACCTTGGCGCCCTTGAACAGCTTGGTCAGCGCTTTCACGCTATGTTCGACCTCGACGACCTCATAGTCGGCGGTCTCGATGCCGGGGACCTTGTCCATCACCTCCTGCACGCGCTTCGCATCGCGCCCCGCGGCGATGAACGGAATGCCCAGTTCGCGCAGATATTCGCAGACGAGGCGGCCGGTATAGCCCGAGGCGCCATAGACGATGACAGGTTTCTTCTCGCTCATTTCCCCAATCCCTTTTTCGATAATTTCGTTGGTCAGACGGCGGTGTAGCCGCCGTCGACGATCAGCTCGCTTCCGCACATGTATGCCGCGTCGTCGCTGGCGAGGAACAGCAGCGGGCGCGCGATCTCGCGCGTCGTCGCCATGCGGCCCAGCGGGATCGCGCCGACCGTCGCCGCCGCGAAATCGCTCGCCGCCTCGCCGAGGCTGCCGACCGCGTCAGCGACGAGCTTGGTCTCGCAATAGCCGGGATGCAGCGAGTTGATCCGCACCGGCCAGCCTTTGCGCGCGCAGTCGACCGCGACCGCCTTGGTCAGCATCGCGACCCCCGCCTTGCTGGCGTTGTATGCCGGGAACAGCGGCTCGGCGACGTTCGCGGCGATCGAGGCGACGTTGACGATCACGCCGCCCTTATCCTTCATCGCCTCGATCCCGGCGCGAACGCCGAGGAAGACGCTCTCCAGATTGACCGCCATCAGCCGCTGCCATTCGGCGAGACCAGTATCGACCACCGATTTCAGGAAGCCCATGCCGGCGTTATTGACGAGGATATCGAGCTTGCCCTCGCGCGCGACGATATCGGCGATCAGCGTTTTCCACGCGGCTTCGTCGGCGACATCCTGCTGCCGCGCCTCGGCCTTGTGGCCCTCGGCGCGGATCGCGGCCGCGGCGGCCTCCGCCTCGTCGCCGTCGATATCGGTAATCGTCACCAAAGCCCCTTCGCGGGCGAACTCCTGCGCGGCGGCGAGCCCGATGCCGCGCGCGGCGCCGGTGATCAGCACGCTCTTGCCGGTAAAACGCATCATGACATGCTCCAGAATATGGGTCAGCAACAAATCGGGGACCGCGGGCTAAGGGAGGGGTGCCCGCCGGTCCCCGTGGCGTGGGGCGATCAGAATTTGAAGGTCGCTTCGACGCCGTAGGTACGCGGGGTCCCGCGGTTCAGATAATCGAGCCCGAAGACGTCGATATTGAGCCCGTAGGTGTAGTAATATTTGTTGGTCAGGTTCTTGACCCACGCGCTGACCGACAGATTCTCGTTCGCCTGATAGGTCAGGCGGCTGTTCACGAGCCAGTATCCCGGATTGCCGCAGGTAAAGGCGACCCCCGCAGGGCGGACCGCGCCGGGCGCGCCGGGTTTGTCGCACGGATCGAGCCCGTAATCGCCGAAGGCATCGAAATAATATTTGCCCATATAGCTGGCGTCGCCGCGCAGCGTCAGCTTGCTGTCGCCCTTGTCGAAGATGTCCCAGTCGAAACCCGCGTTGAAGGTAACCTTCGGCGCGTTGGGGAAGGGATTGCCGTTCACGTTGCGCGTGAACTGGGTCGCGGGATCGTTCGGATCGACCACATTGCCCTTATATTTGCTGTTGAGATAACCGAACGACGCATTGAGTTGCAGGCCATCGACCGGCGCGACGGTCAGTTCGGCCTCGCCGCCCCACACGCGGCCGTTGGCACTGCGCGTGAAGGTGGTGGCACCGACGACCTGCGTCGTCTGCTGGTTCGAATAATCGTAATAGAAGCCCGCGAGGTTGAGCTGGACGCGGCGGTCGAGGAACTGGGTCTTCAGGCCGCCTTCATAGGCGTTCACCTTTTCGGGCTTGATATAATAAACCTGGTTCGTGCCCTGATAGGCGAGACCGTTATAGCTGCCGCTGCGATAGCCGCGGCTATATTGCAGATAGCCCATGATATCGT
>NZ_DASWTD010000659.1:0-11154 GCF_036402335.1 Sphingopyxis sp.
ATCGCCGTGCTGTTCTACGTTCTGGTTGAGGTCAACGGCGCCCAGCCGCAGAGCCGCGAAGTCGTCGACGCGCTCGTCGCGCTCGCGTTCGGCGCTTCGCTGATCTCGATCTTCGCGCGCCTTGGCGGCGGAATCTTCACCAAGGCCGCCGACGTCGGCGCCGATCTCGTCGGCAAGGTCGAGGCCGGAATTCCCGAGGACGATCCGCGCAACCCCGCGGTGATCGCCGATAATGTCGGCGACAATGTCGGCGACTGCGCGGGCATGGCCGCCGACCTTTTCGAAACCTATGTCGTCACCGTCGGCGCCACCATGGTGCTGATCGCGTTGCTGCTGAAGGGCGCCGGCGACATGTTGCTCCCGCTGATGACGCTGCCGCTCCTGATGGGCGGCGTGTGCATCGTGACCTCGATCATCGGCACCTATTTCGTCCGCTTGGGTTCGTCGACCAACGTCATGGGCGCGATGTACAAGGGTTTCCTCGTCACCGCGGTCCTGTCGATCCCGGCAATCTGGTTCTCGACCAGCTATGCGCTGGGCGGCGACATGAACACCAATATCACGGGTACCGAGTTCAACGGCAGCGACCTTTTCTATTGCTCGCTGCTCGGTCTCGTCATCACCGGGCTGATCATCTGGATCACCGAATATTACACCGGCACCAACTATCGCCCGGTGCGCAGCATCGCCAAGGCCTCCGAGACCGGTCACGGCACCAACGTGATCCAGGGCCTGGCCATCAGCCTTGAATCGACCGCGCTGCCGACGCTCGTCATCTGCGTCGGCATCATCGTCGCCTATCAGACGGCGGGCATCATCGGCATCGCCTTCGGCGCCACCGCGATGCTCGCGCTCGCGGGCATGGTCGTTGCGCTCGACGCCTATGGTCCGGTCACCGACAACGCCGGCGGCATTGCCGAAATGGCGGGCCTCGACGATTCGGTGCGTGAAAAGACCGACCTGCTCGATGCGGTGGGCAACACGACGAAGGCGGTGACCAAGGGTTATGCCATCGGTTCGGCGGGTCTCGCGGCGCTGGTGCTGTTCGGCACCTACACCGCCGACATCGCCGAATATTCGGCAAAGCTCGGCATCGACGCCCCGCTGACCTTCTCGCTCTCGTCGCCCTATGTCATCGTCGGGCTGCTGCTCGGCGCGCTCCTGCCGTACCTGTTCGGGGCGATGGGCATGACTGCGGTCGGCCGCGCGGCAGGCGACGTGGTGAAGGATGTCCGCGACCAGTTCGCGAACAACAAGGGCATCATGGACGGCACTAGCCGCCCCGACTACGCCCGCACCGTCGACCTCGTCACCAAGGCGGCGATCAAGGAAATGATCATCCCGTCGCTGCTGCCGGTGCTCGCGCCGATCGTCGTGTTCTTCGTGATCCGCGGCGTGGCCGGTCCGGCCGCGGCATTGGAGGCGCTCGGCGCGCTGCTGCTCGGCGTGATCGTCGGCGGGCTGTTCGTCGCCATCTCGATGACCTCGGGCGGCGGCGCGTGGGACAATGCCAAGAAATATATCGAGGACGGCAACCACGGCGGCAAGGGCAGCGAGGCCCACAAGGCTGCGGTGACCGGCGACACCGTCGGCGATCCGTACAAGGATACCGCGGGTCCTGCGGTCAACCCGATGATCAAGATCACCAACATCGTGGCGATCCTGCTCCTCGCGGCACTGGCCCACGGCGCGGCATAAGCGGCGCCACCCACGGGTAAAAGAAAGGCCCTGCCGGAGGTATCCGGCGGGGCTTTTTTGTCGGTTTTGGGGTGCGGGCGACGCCAAATATCGGTCGTGAACGGCCATTGTTGCCGGAACGACAGCAAGATCGGGTCATCTGTCCATTGTCTTGGGCTTCCAGGTGATGACGCGGTAGATGTAGACCACGACGAGCGAGCCGATCGCGACCAGCGCGACGGGGCCGACGAAGGCGTCGAGGTTTGCGAACTTGCCGCCGAACCAGTTGCCCGCGCCCGCGAGCGCGGCGATCCAGATCGTCGAACCCGCCGCGGTCCAGAGCAGGAATTTCGCCTGGTTCATCTTCACCATGCCCGCGGGCAGCGAGACCATCGTCCGCGCGACGGGCATGAAGCGCGCGACGAAAACGATCGCGGGGCCATATTTCAGGAAGAAGGCGTGCAACCGCTCGACCTCGGCCCAGTCCAGCGTCAGCCAGCGGCCATGGCGGTCGATAAAGGGCTTCAGCCGTTCATAGCCGATCCAGCGGCCGATACCGTACCAGATCCAGTTGCCCGCGGTGGTTCCCGCAACCGCCACCGCAACGAGCGTCCAGAAGTCGAAATGCCCCTTGGCGACCGCGATACCGCCAAGCCCCATGATCACTTCGGACGGAATCGGCGGGAACACATTTTCGAGGAACATGAGGACAAAAATCCCCGCATAGCCCCAGCTCTGAATCAGGTTCAGGATGAAATCGGTCATGGGAGGAGAACGCGCCGGGGCCTCAGCCGATGCGTCGCTTGATCGCGTCCCAGATCATGCCCGCCGTATCGCTGTTGTTGAAACGGTCGATCGCGACGATGCCGGTGGGCGACGTCACGTTGATTTCGGTCAGCCATTCGCCGCCGATGACATCGATGCCGACGAAGACAAGGCCGCGTTCGCGCAGCTGCGGACCGAGGACGTCGCAAATTTCCTGCTCGCGCGGGGTCAGCTCGGCCGCCTCGGCATAGCCGCCGACCGCAAGGTTCGAGCGGAATTCGCCTTCGCCGGGCTTGCGGTTGATCGCGCCCGCGACTTCGCCGTCGACGAGCACGATGCGCTTGTCGCCCTTGGCTACGCTCGGCAGGAACTGCTGGACCATGAAGGGTTCGGGCCACACCTGTCCGAACAGCTCGACGAGCGCGCCGAGATTGCCGCCGTCGGCGTCGATGCGGAACACAGCCTTGCCGCCGTTGCCGTGGAGCGGCTTGATGACGACCGCGCCGTGACGCGCCTGAAAATCCTTCACGGCATCGAGGCTGCGCGTGACCATCGTCGGCGGCATGAACTCGGGGAAATCGAGCACGAACACCTTTTCGGGCGCGTTGCGGACCGAGACGGGGTCGTTCACGACGAGCGTCTCGTGTCCGATGCGCTCGAGCAGCCAGGTGCCGGTAAGATAGCCGAGGTCGAAGGGCGGATCCTGTCGCATCAGCACGACATCGATATCGCGGCCGAGGTCGAGCAGCACCTCATCGCCGAACCTGTAGTGCGCACCGGCCTCGCGCTGCGCCTCGAGGATACGATGCGCCTTCGTCGTCAGCCGCCCGGCCTCCCACGTCAGCCCGCGAACGTCATAGTGATAGAGCTCGTAACCGCGCTCGAGCGCCTTCAGGATCAGGTGGAAACTGCTGTCGCCCCCGATGTTGATACCGTCCATCGGGTCCATTTGTACCGCGGCGCGCAGGGTCATTATTTCTTCCTCAGGGTTGCCAGACGTGGACCAGATGGCGTGGCAGGCGTCTCGGCGCAAGAAGCATCACGTCGATCCGTATGTCGTCGCGCGGACCCGCGAAGCGCGGGCTCAGCATTTCGGCGGCCGCGGCGACGCGGCGCAGGCGATACTGGTCGATCGCAAGGTCGAGGTCGGCGGCGCGGTCGCGCCATTTGACCTCGATGAAGGCAATCGTGCGTCCGCGCCGCGCAACGAGGTCGACTTCGCCCGCGGGCACGCGCAGCCGCTCGCCAATGATGCGCCAGCCATGGAGGCGCAGCCACCACGCCGCGCGGCGTTCGGCCTTGCGCCCGCGGGCTTCGGCGGCGGCGCGGCTCAAGCCTGCTCTTTCAGCGCCAGTGCGCGGGCATAAGTCTCGTGGCGATCTAGCCCGAAGCGTTTCGCCACCGCTTTTGCCGCCTGCGCGACGGGCTTGTCGGCCATCGCCTCGCGGAGTGCTGCGTCGAGCGTCATGTCGTCGGCTTCCTCGGCCGCCGCCTCGCCCGGCGGGCCAACGATCACAACGATCTCGCCCTTCGGCGGGGCATCGGCATAGCGCTCGGCGAGGTCGGTCAGCGTGCCGGTGACGCATTCCTCGAACATCTTGCTGATTTCGCGCGCGACTGCCGCTTCGCGGTTGCCAAGCCCCTTGGCCATCGCGGCCAGTGACGCGGGCAGCCGCGGCCCGCTTTCGTAGAATATGAGCGTTGCGCGCAGCCCCGCGAACTCGGCGAGCGTGTCTGCGCGCGCCTTCGCCTTGTTGGGCAGAAAGCCCGCGAAGAGAAAGCGGTCGCTCGGCAGGCCCGACAGGGTGATCGCTGCGATCGCCGCGCAGGGGCCGGGGAGGGTGGTAACGTGGCGACCGGCGGCGCGTGCGTCGCGGACGAGCTTGTATCCGGGGTCCGAAATCAGCGGGGTTCCCGCATCCGACACCAAAACGACAATTTCGCTCTCCATACGCGCAACCAGCGCGGCGCGTGTGCGTTCGTCGCTATGATCATGATAGGGGGTCATCGGCACACGCAAACCCAGATGCGACAGCAGCTTCGCGGTCACGCGCGTATCCTCTGCGGCGATTACGCCTGCGGAGGCGAGCGTTTTGGCCGCACGCGGGGTGATGTCGCCAAGGTTGCCGATGGGCGTCGCGACGATATAGAGACCGGGCAAGGGAGAATCTGAGATGTTCGAATCTGGCATGACGCCGAAAATGGCAGAAACTGCTGCCCAGCGCCAAAATAATGCGCCGCCGCGTCGCCAGATGTTGCGCGGGCTCGGCGCCGTGGCGATGGCAGGGCTGCTTGCGGCGTGCCAGGTGGTGCCGAAGTCGAACGGGCCGGCGACCCCGCCGCCGCCGACCAACCCCGACGACAATGTCGGCCCCGGGCTGCCGACCGACACCGATCGTCACCGCGTTGCACTCCTCGTGCCGCAGACCGGTCCGAATGCCGACGTCGGCACCGCGATTGCCAATGCAACGACGCTCGCGCTGCTCGACTCGCGCACCGAACGCGTGCGCATCACCACCTACGATACCGCGCTCGGCGCCGCTGCGGCGGCGCGGCAGGCGGTCGCCGACGGCAACAAGCTGATCCTTGGCCCGCTGCTCAGCGAAGACGTCACAGTGGTCGCGCCGATCGCGCGCGAGGCGAAAGTGCCGGTGCTGAGCTTTTCGAACGACAGCGGCGTTGCGGGCAACGGCGTCTTCATCATGGGCTTTGTCCCCGGCCAGTCGGTCGAACGCGTCGTCGCCTTCTCGCGCGCCAGGGGCCATCAGCGGTTCGGCGCGCTCGTGCCGAAGAATGTCTATGGCGACCGCTCGGCGGCGGCGTTCCGCGCTGCGGTGGCCGAAGCGGGCGGCACGCTCGTCGCGGTCGAAAGTTACGACCGTAGCGCAACCGCGCTGACCGGCGCCGCGCGCCGGATCGCCAATGCGGGTGCGATGGATGCGGTGCTGATCGCCGACAGCGGGGGCAATGCGATCCGCGCCGTCCCGGTGATCAAGGGTACCGGCAACAAGCAGATTCTGGGTACCGAACTCTGGAATACCGATGCTGCGCTGGGCAGCAGCGCGGTAATGCGCGGGGCCTGGTTCGCGAGTGTATCGGACGGACTCTATGGGCAACTGGCGACCAAATATCGCACCCGCTTTGGCAAGGCACCGTACCGGCTCGCCAGTCTCGGCTATGATTCGGTGCTGCTGACGGTGCGTATCGCGCGCGACTGGAAACCCGGAACGAACTTCCCCGCGACGCGGTTGCTCGCCGCCGACGGCTTCGGCGGCATCGACGGCATCTTCCGCTTCAACAATCGCGGCATCGCGGTTCGCGCGCTCGAGGTCAGCGAGATCGGCGCCGGCGGTTTCCGCGTCGTCGATCCCGCGCCGACCAAATGGTAGTGGCAGACCGGCCACAGTCGGTCCGAAAAGCGCAATAGGGAGCGCGCGGCGCCCTTTACGACGGCTTCGCGATCACTATATGACCATCGCGCGTGTTTTTGCGTCGATGCTGCGCGCCCATTTTAAATGACCCAGGAGATACAGCTATACCACCGCCCATGACCCGTCGCCCAATGGCACCGATGCCGCCGAAAAACGGCCCGCGTTACAATGAATTCATCGCCTCCCCCAAAGTCCGCGTGATCGACGAGGAAGGCGAAAATCTGGGCGTAATGCTGACTGCCGAAGCGATCGAGCAGGCGGCCGAGGTGGGTCTCGACCTGGTGGAAGTATCCCCGAACGCCGATCCGCCGGTGTGCAAATTCCTCGACGTCGGCAAGTTCAAGTACGAGGCGCAGAAAAAGGCGAACCTCGCACGCAAGAGCCAGAAGACGCAGGAAATCAAAGAGATCAAGATGCGTCCGAATATCGACGATCATGATTTCGACGTGAAGATGCGCAAGGTGTTCGACTTCCTCGAGGAAGGCGACAAGGTCAAGATGACCATGCGTTTCCGCGGCCGCGAAATGAGCCACACGCAGCTCGGCCTGAACGTGCTCCAGCGCGTCGCCGAACTGACGTCGGAAATCGCGAAGGTCGAGGCGCATCCGCGCACCGAGGGTCGCCAGATGCTGATGGTGATCGCGCCCAAATAATGGCTTCAATCCTCCCTGCGGCGCAGCCGTGGGGAGGGGAACCGCCCGCGTAGCGGGTGGTGGAGGGGCCGCGCCATAGTCCCTCCGTCAGCGGCTGAGCCGCTGCCACCTCCCGATCGCTTCGCGACAGGGAGGATTCAGGAACCTATACGAAATTCGAGGGCGGTCGTTCCAGCGGGACGGCCGTCCTTTTCGTATCGGCGTTCGATCATCCTGACGTCGCCAGCCGCCGACACCGCGACGAGCGTCGAGGCCCGCGTGCCATAGACGTCGCCGCGCAGGAACAGCGCGGGGTCGTCCTCGGCCATCAGTGTGTCGAGCAGGCGCTCGCCATCGCCGCCGGCCGCGACCGTCGCTTCGAGGGCAATGCGCAGTCGTGTGGCGCGCGGGCAGGGGGCGTCGACGGGTTCGTTGGCGAGCGCATGGACACCCGGCTCGAGCGGCATGATCAGCGGGACCGGCCGGTTGGTGAGCAGCCGCGTTTCGCCGCCTTCCACCGCGAAGAGATTGAACGCATTGAAACGCGGTAGATCCTCCGCCGTGGGTGCGGCGAAGCGCCCTTCGCCGCGCAGCATGTCGACGACGAGCGCGCCGCGCGACTCTTTCGCGGGATCGGGCATGGCGCCGCGGACGTTGGTCACGACGACAGCGCGGCCGCTCGCGCGGTGCAGGCCGAGCCAGGTCCCGCCGGCCTGCAGATCGCGTCCGGCGACGATGTCGCTGCCGTCGTCCCACGAATGAAGCGGCGCGGCCGGCCGCGCGTGGAATTCGTCGCGGTTGCCGATGAGGAGGAGGGGCCAGTCGGGATGGGCCCGATGGGCGAGGGCGACGACACACATGGGAGGCATATCGGGTGCCGGCGGGCGCTTGCCAAGTCTCTTGACAAAATGCTTGGTTGAATGTTCAATCAAGTCATCTCGACGAGGGAGGACGCTGATGGCCGACGAATTCGCGAAGATGGGCGAGACGCTGCGGGCAAAGACCGGCAAGGGGCTCGATGAATGGGTCGCGAGCGCGCGCGCGACCGGGATTGCCGGGCATATGGCGCTGGTGAACCATCTCAAATCCGAACATGGACTCGGGCATGGCTATGCCAATATGATCGTCCACGCGGCCAATGCGTCGTCTTCGCTGTCGCAGGATGGCGATGCGCTGGTCGCGGCGGCGTTCGAGGGCGTCAGGGCGCGCTGGCGCCCGCTTTACGATCGGCTGGTCGTGCTGGTGCAGGGCTTTGGCGACGATGTCGAGCTGGCGCCGAAGAAGGGCTATATCAGCCTGCGCCGCAAGAAGCAGTTCGCGCTGCTCCAGCCTTCGACGAAGGACCGCTTCGATATTGGAATCGCGCTCAAGGGCGAGGAGCCGGCAGGAAAGCTCGAGGCCGCGGGAAGCTGGAACGCGATGGTCTCGCACCGTGTGCGCATCGCGGACGATGCCGGGGTGGATGACGATGTCGCGGGCTGGCTCCGCGCCGCCTATGATCGCGCCGGACCGGAAGTCCGATGAACGCCGCCGATACACGCCACCGCATCCTGATGACCGCGATGGAGCTGTTCTGGGAGAAGGGCTATCTCTCGACCTCGGTCTCCGACATTCTTTCGCGCAGCCAGGTCCATAGTGGCAGCCTCTATCATTTCTTCCCCGGCAAGCAGGACGTGCTTGTCGGGGTGCTCGAACTTTACCGCGACGGGATAGGCGAGATGCTGCTCGCGCCGAACTGGGAGGGCGTCGACGATCCGATCGACAGGATCTTTGCGCTGCTCGCGGGATATCGCACCCACCTGATCGTCACCGACTGCACCTATGGCTGCCCGATCGGCAGTCTCGCGCTCGAAATCCACGAGCCCGACCCGGTCGTCCGTGACCTGATGGCGGCGAACTTCACCAACTGGTCGGCGGCGATCGCGGGTTGCTTCGATGCCGCCGCCGATCGCCTGCCGCCCGGTGCCGACCGCAAGGCGCTTGGCGAATTCGTGCTGACGGTGATGGAGGGGGCGGTGATGCAGGCGCGCACCTATCGCGACATCGGCTATTTCGATCGTAACATCGCTGTATTGCGTGACTATATCACCTCATTGATGGCGACCGCAAAGGATGATAGCTTCGCCTGATCTTTCTGGAGGGGGAGACGAATATGACTGACGCTGTGAAAACGCCGTGGCACCTGTGGGTGGTCGGGGGATTGTCGCTGCTGTGGAATGCGTTCCCGGTGGTCGATTTCACGCTGACGAACATGCAGAACCCGTTCTGGCTGTCGCAATATAATGACGCTCAGCGCGCCTTTTTCCTCGGCACGCCGGCCTGGGCCAATTTTTTCTGGGCATTGGGCGGTTTTGGATCGTTCATCGGATCGCTGCTGCTGCTGTTCCGGTCACGCCACGCCGTGACGGCCTTCATCGCCTCGGCGGTCGGGCTTGCCGGGATGACCTATTATCAGCTGGTGCTGAACGGCGACACGTTGAAGCAATTGCTTGGCGACCTGCCGCTTTACTCCAGCATCATGATCTGGGCCGTGCTGCTCGCGCTGATATATTATGCGCGGCGGCAGACCGCGAAGGGTGTCCTGCGCTGACGAAAAAGGGGCGCCATGACGGCGCCCCCCGATCGTTACCGCTCGCGGATGAAGGCGCGGATGTCGGCCGACAATTTGTGGCGATCCTCGTCGCGGATATACATCATGTGCCCCGCGCCATAATATTGATACTGGATGCGATCCTGCGGGATGCCGGTGCGTGACAGCGCATATTCGGCGGCGAAGAAGGGCGTTGCGAAGTCGTAATAGCCCTGGCCGACGAACACGCGCAGCCCCGAATTCTCGCGCAGCGCCTGCCCGATATAGGGTGCGACGTTGAGGTAGCTGTTGCTGTCGCGGTCGCCGATCCGCCAGTCCCACTGGCCGCCGATCCGGCCGATCGACTGATATTCGCGGTCGGTCTTGAACCCAAGCCCGTCGCGGCTCCAGCTGTTGATCGCCGCCGTATAACTGGCATCGATGCCATAGAAGCTCGGATCATTGTCGGGGCCTTCGCCGGCGCTGTCATAGTCCTTGCCGGTATAGCGGCTGTCCAGCCGGCCGACGGTCAGCCCGCGGTCGCGCAGCAATTCCTTGTAGAAACGGTTCGGCGTGACGCGGAGGTCGGCGTTTTCGAGATAGGTTTCCGAAAGGCCGGTGAAGCGCGAAAGCTCGCGGCGGATCGCGGCGCGCTCTTCGCCCTGCAGTTTCTGGCCCTTGAGCAGCGCGGTGGCATAGGGACCGATCGCCCATTGCCGTGCTTCCTCGACGAAGCCTTCGACCGACGGTGCGGTCGCCTTGCCATGGTAGAGCGCGGTCGCGGCCATCGAGGGCAGGTTGGTGATCGGCGACAGCTCGTTACCCGCCGTATCGGCGCCCGCCGCGAAATCGAGCACGGTCGAAATCAGGATGATGCCATTCAGCGCGACGTCGTTGTAGGTGACGTTCATCAGCTGGTTGGCAACCGCGGCCGAGCGCGTCGTGCCATAGCTTTCGCCGCCGAGGAATTTGGGGCTGTTCCAGCGGCCATTGTCGTTGAGCCAGCGGCGGATCACCTCGGCGACCAGCTTCGCATCCTGCGTCACCCCGTAATAATCCTCGGGCTTCGCCTTGCCGATCAGGTGCGAGAAACCGGTACCCGGCGGGTCGATGAAGACGACGTCGGTCACGTCGAGCAGTGCGTCGGGATTGTCGACGATCGGGTAGGGCGGGGCGCCGTCGTCGACGCCGGTGCCGGGAATCGCGACGCGCTTCGGTCCGAATGCCCCCATCATCAGCCAGACGGTGCCCGACCCGGGGCCGCCGTTGAACAGGAAGGTGATCGGCCGGCTCGGGTCGCGCGGCTCCTTGACATAGGAGGTGGTGACGACCGCGACTTCGGGCACGCCGTCCTTGTTCTTGATGATCGTCTCGCCGATCGTCGCGGCATAGTTGATCCGCTGGCCGCCGAAGGTCCCCGACAGCTTCGTTGTGTGGACCTGCGGCTGGTAATCGGCGGCTTCCTCGGCCTTTGCCTTGGTGTCGGCGGCGCGGTCGGCGGCCTTGTCCTGCGCGTAGGTGAGGGTGGGCGCAGCGACAGCAAGCGCGAGGGCGATAAGCGACAGACCTGTTTTCATTGATGACTCTCCCCGGATTCGGGGCGACCCTAGGCAGGCGAAAAGGACGGGGCAAGGCCGCTCGTCGGAAACCGTATACTTTTTGTCGAAGGGGTTACCGCCCCCACTTGGTCTTGCTCTGCTTCCCAAAGCGTCCCTTGCGCGTGCCCGGCTTGCCTTCGTTCGAGCGCCCGACGCGCGGTGCGACCTGCTGGTCCGCGGGCAGTCCCAGCTCGTCGGCCTCGAGCTTGCGGATTTCGTCGCGCAACCGTCCGGCTTCCTCGAACTCCAGATCGGCCGCAGCGTCGCGCATCTTCTTTTCGAGGTCCTGAATGTACGCGCGCAGGTTGTGCCCGACCATGTGCGCGGGCTTGTCCTCGCCGATGTCGATCGTCACCTGATCCTTCGACGCGACATGCGCGATGATGTCGCCGATGTTGCGGCGGATCGTCGTGGGCGTGATGCCGTGCTCGGCGTTATACGCCTCCTGCTTTTCGCGGCGGCGGTCGGTTTCGCGCATCGCG
>NZ_DASWTD010000660.1:0-9615 GCF_036402335.1 Sphingopyxis sp.
GGGATCGCGGGCAACTACATCCTGAAATATCGCACCCAATTGTCGCCGACCTCGGCGGTCAGCAACTCGCTCGACGCCGGGATTCCCCGAACGACCCTGCGCACCACGCTCGGGTTCACGGCCGGTCCGGTGACGTTCGTCAATTTCGTCAATCATCGTAGCGGCATCACCGCGTCCTTCGCGACCCCGACGGGATCGAGCCTCTTTCAGTCGAAAAGCTATACGACGGCGGACCTGCGGCTGTCGGTCAAGCTTCCTGACACGGGCTTCATGAAGGGAACCGAGATCGGCCTGCAGATCAACGATCTGTTCGACAAGACGCCGCCCTATTTCCCCGGAGCCGACGGTATCGGCGGCACTTATAATGCGATCGGTCGTTATGCGGCAATGAGCCTCCGTACCGCCTTCTGACCTTTTGAGGCGGCGCACCTCGACGAGGTCGCCGCCTCTCCTTCGTCGTCGAAGCCCGGAGGGATCGGCGACGCCGGACTATGCTCGTTATCTTTCCCGCCATTTCAACAAGGCCCTCCCAGTCGATGAATCTTTCCAGCAACAGCGCAGATGTTTCGGGTCCGGTTCCGCAGATGCGCCTGTACTCAGATTGGCTCAAGGCGACGCAGGGCCTCGACTTCGCGAGCTTCGAGGATTTGCGGCGTTGGTCGGTGGGTGACCTTGCTGCCTTCTGGCGCAGCATCTGGGACTATGATGAAATCGAATCTGCGGCCCCGTTCACCTCGGTACTGAGCGACGATCCCATGCCGCAGGCGCGCTGGTTCGAGGGCGCCGAGGTCAGTTATGCGCGCCACATATTCCGGCATGCGGCCGCAGCGGATGAGGCCGGCCAGCCGGCGATTGTCGCGATGAACGAGCGCGGCGACACCGTCGAACTGAGCTGGGCCGAGCTTCGCCGGCAGGCGGCGTCGCTGGCGCTTGAACTGCGCCGGAACGGGATAGGGAAGGGGGACAGGGTTGCGGCCTATCTGCCCAACATTCCGGCGGCAGTCATCGGCCTGCTCGCCTCGGCGAGCCTCGGCGCGATCTGGACGCTCTGCTCGCCCGACATGGGAACGAGCGCGGTGCTCGACCGGTTGCGACAGACAAAGCCCAAGGCCCTGATTGCAGTCGACGGCGTCCTCTATGCGGGCAAGTCGATGGACCGCGGCGCCGCCGTCGCCGAAATATGCGCTGAGCTGCCGTGTATCGAGCGATTGTTCCTTGTTACCAGCGGGTATGGGGCGGCTGCCGTGCCCGGCGCGCTCGACTTCGCCGAGGCGGTCGGCCGCGCCGATGCCGCGGTGGCGGCGTTCGAACCCGAGTGGCTACCCTTCGATCATCCGCTATGGATCCTCTACTCGAGCGGGACAACCGGACTGCCGAAGGCGATCGTGCACGGGCACGGCGGTGTACTCCTCGCGACCGCCGCCGGGCGGCTCCATTTCGATCTCGGGCCGAGCTATTCCGCGAACAACTTCGGCGACCGGTTTCACTGGTTCAGCGCCACGGGCTGGGTCATGTGGAATATCCAGGTCGGCGCACTGCTCAGTGGCACGACCATCTGCATCTTCGACGGCTCGCCGAGCGGAACGAAGGCCGCTCCCGACTGGAGCCGGCTCTGGGATTTTGCCGCGCGGAGCGGCGTGACCTGGTTCGGCGCCGGCGCCGCCTTTTTCGCAAGCTGCCGCAAGGCAGGTCTCGATCTGGCGGGTTTCGGTGGGCTCGGCGGCATTCGCGCGCTTGGCAGCACCGGCTCGCCGCTTCCGCCCGATGTACAGCGCTGGGGATCGGCCGAGTTCGAAGCGGCCGGGCGGCCCGGAATCTGGTGGTGCAACGTCAGCGGCGGGACCGAGATCGCCGCCGCTTTCATGGCCGGCAACCCGGAACTGCCCGACACGCCCGGCAGGCTCCAATGCCGCCATCTGGGCGCCGCCATCGAGGCATGGAACGAAAACGGCCAGCCCGTCATCGACGAGGTGGGTGAGCTTGTTTGCACGCAACCTTTCCCCAGCATGCCGCTTTGTTTCTGGGGCGACGAGGATGGAAGCCGCTATCGCGAATCCTATTTTTCCGAATGGCCGGGGATATGGCGCCACGGCGACTGGCTGACGATCGGTGCCGACGGCGGCTGCGCGATCTCGGGCCGCAGTGACGCGACGATCAACCGGCACGGGCTGCGTATGGGCACCGCCGAGATCTACGCGGCGGTCGAAGGCCTGCCGGGCGTTGCCGATACGATGATCATCGATGTCGAGGATGGCGCGGGTGGCAGCACGCTGATCATGTTCGTTGTCCCGGCCGAGGGGGAGCACCTTCATTCCGCCATGGAAACGGCGATCGCATCGGCTATCCGCACCAGCCTCTCGCCGCGCTTTGTGCCCGATCGCCTAATCGCTGCGCCGGCTATTCCCCTCACGCTGTCGGGCAAGAAGCAGGAGCTTCCTATCAAACGGCTGTTTGCCGGCTGGCCGGTTGCAAAAGTGATCAATGCCGACGCAACTGCCACGCCAGACATTCTGCCCTGGTATATCGAGCAGGCACGGCGCTGGCATCGTGCGGGAGATGCCGGATGAAGGCGGCCGTCGTCGGGGCAGGGCTGATGGGGACGGAAATTGCGCTGGTCTTCGCGTTGGCCGGCCATGATGTCCTGTTGACCGATCTATCGGAAGAGGCGCTCGATCGCGCGATGGCGCGGCTCGGCAGCCTCATCGAGAAAGGCATCTCGCGGCAAGCCTATGCTGCCAACACCGCGCGCGAGGCGCTGACCCTTATTCGGCCGACGACGAAGATTGTTGAACTTGCCGACCGCGATCTCGTGACCGAGGCGGTTTTCGAATCGCTCGACGCCAAGGCGGGCGTCCTCAAGGCGCTCGACGATTTGTGCGCGCCGCACTGCATCCTCGCGTCGAACACGTCGACGCTCCCGATATCGACGCTCGCGGCCTCTTTAAGGCCCGGACGCCGCCCGCTCTTCCTCGGCACCCATTATTTTTCGCCCGTGTCGCGAATGCAGCTTGTCGAGATCATCCCGGGCTTTGCCACCGATCGCGCGACAGTCGAACAGGTTGCGGCGTGGCTGGAAGGCGTGGGCAAGCAGCCTGTCGAGATCAAGGATGTGGCCGGGTTTGCCGTCAATCGCATGCTCCACGCCCTTCTCATCGAAGCTGTCCGCCTTGTGGAGGAGGGGGTGGCAACGCCGGCCGATCTCGATACGGCTTGCCGTCTCGGGCTGGGGCATCCGATCGGTCCGTTCGCGATGATGGACGTCGTGACGTCGGACCTTTGTCTGCAGGTGCAGGATATTTTGCACGATGCTTATGGCGAGCGGTTCAGACCTCCGGCGCTGCTCAAGCAGCGCGTCGCGGCGGGGCTGGGTGGTGGCAAGGGCCGCCCCGGATGGACGCGCAACGGATAAAGGAAGGGGGAGAGTTATGGACACCTTGGAATTGCAGGACCGGCCGGCGCCCGCTGCTCGCCGCGAGCCGCGCAACCGGGGGCTGGTGCTCGGGATGCTCTGCTTCGTCTACGTGCTGAACTTCCTCGACCGGCAGCTCGTATCGATCCTTGCAAAGCCGATCCAGGACAGCCTCCAGATCAGCGATAGTCAGCTCGGCCGGATCACGGGTTTCTATTTCGCACTCTTCTATTGCTTCATTGCCATCCCGGTCGGTTGGCTCGCGGACCGTACGAACCGGGTGAAGGTTCTCTCGATCGCCTGCGGCCTGTGGAGCGCCGCAACCGCCGCCTGCGGCATGGCCGCCAATTATGGCCAGCTCGTCGTCGCGCGCATGGCGGTCGGCGTCGGGGAAGCGGGCGGGGTGCCGCCGTCCTATGCGATCATCTCGGACACGTATCCCCGCGAGCAGCGCGGGACCGCCATGGGCATTTTCAATCTCGGGCCGCCACTCGGCTCCGCGCTCGGCGTCGCCTTCGGCGCGTCTCTGGCTGCCGCCTATGACTGGCGCATCCCCTTTTATGTTGTGGGCGCGATCGGCGTGCTCACCGCCATCATCGTCTATCTGGTCATTCCCGAGCCCGAGCGGGGTCGGTTCGATCCGGTGCCGGCGCCCACGGCGACTGACGTTCCCGCGCAAAGCTTCGGATCGGCCATCCGCGCCTTCTTCGGCAACCGCATTCTGGCGGTGGCTGCCTTGGCGAGCGGTGCTGCCAACTTCATCACCTATGGCCTCAGCAATTTCGCGACCCTCTTCCTGATGCGCGAGAAGGGCATGAGGCTCGAAGATGTCGCGATCTGGTATGCCCTCGCGGTCGGGCTCGGGATGGGCACCGGCATCTTCGTCGCCGGCCGTCTGATCGACCGCTTCGCGGTGAAGAACAAGGCCGCCTATGCCAGCATTCCGGCGCTCTCGCTGCTCCTCGCCTTGCCCTTCTTCCTCGGCTTTGCGGCTGCCGATCGCTGGGAGATCGCGCTCGCGCTGCTGTTCGTTCCGCTGTTCCTCAACTCCTTCTTTCTTCCCGCGACCGTCACCTTCGTCCAGGGCGAAGTCGATCCCGGCGCGCGGGTGATTTCCGGCGCCTTGCTGCTGCTGGTCATGAACCTGATCGGCCTTGGCCTCGGTCCGACCTTCGTCGGCATGGCGAGCGACTATTTCCGTGCAGACTATGGCGAGCATGCGCTGCGGATGGCCTATTATGCGCTGGCGCCAATGTATCTTGTCGCCGCGCTGCTCTTCGTCTGGCTCGCCCGGTTGATCCGGAAATCGGAGACCGGACAGGCGGACGCATCAACTCTCGGGAGGCAATAATGAAGCGGATATCTGGCATCGCCCTGCTGGCGGGCGTCGCGGCGGGATCGCTGGTTCCGGTGAGCGTTGCGGCGAAAGCGCCGGCTTCCAGGGCAGCCTCCGCGATCGAGGCGCCTGCGGCGCGCTGCGCAAACCTCGCCGGATTGAAACTTGCCGACACCAGCATAACGAGTGCGGTCCTCGTGCCGGGTAAAGAGGCAGAGGCTTCGCTCGTCGGCGATGCGGCGGGATATCGAAGCTTCTGCCGCGTCGTCGCGCGTGTCCGCTCGGCGCCCGGGTCGGACATCGGCGTCGAAATCTGGTTGCCGGTGGAGGGATGGGCCGGCGTCTTCCATGGCAATGGCAACGGAGGCTTCGCCGGCATTCTCGCGGGCGGCTATTCGGGGATGGCGGATGGTCTGCGGCGCGGCTTTGCCACCGCGACGACCGACGCCGGTACGGCGCCCGCGACGCCGCTGGAGGGCGATGCGCTCATTGGCCAAGAACGCAAATGGCGCGACTGGGGCCGGCTGTCGACGCATGTGATGACCACCACCGGCAAGGCGATCACCAAGGCCTTCTATGGCCAGCCGGCAAGGCGCTCCTATTACACCGGCTGCTCGACCGGCGGCCAGCAGGGGCTCATCGAGTCGCTCTACTATCCCGAAGACTATGACGGGATTCTCGTGGGAGCTCCGGTCATGAACCGGACCTGGGGCCATGCCGCTGTCCTGTGGGACTATGCTGCTGCCCATCGCGCGCCCGGGAGGCTGCTGTCGGACGCAAAGCTCAAGCTGCTAAACCGGGCGGCGGTCGCCACCTGCTGGAAACAGGGGCACGGCCTGTCGGGCGACAGGTTCATCTCCGATCCGATGAGCTGCACCTTCGATCCTGCTGTTCTCGCATGCAAGGGCGGCGCATCCGACGCCTGTCTCACGCCGGCTGAGATCGAGACCGCCCGCGCCTTTTACGCGGGGCCGATGACTGCGGAAGGCAAGGCAAGCTATTTCGGCTGGTTGCCCGGTAGCGAGATGCCCGACACCTTCGGCTGGGCCTTCCTCCAGAAGCCGATCAACGAGGAGCCGCCGTTCGGCGCCCTGTTCAAATGGGTGTTCGGAGTGGACTGGGACTGGAAAAGCTTCGACTTCGACCGGGATATGCCCTTGGTGGATCAGCGGCTCGACGCGATCGTCAATGATGCGACGCGGGGCAGCCTCAAGGCCTTCGCCGCCCGCGGCGGCAAGTTGATCGTCTATCATGGACTCGCCGACACGCTCGTCGCGCCTGGACAATCGGTGGCTTTTTACGAGCGGCATGCGAAGGACTTCGGCGGCATGGACAATCTGGCGAACAACGCGCGCCTGTTCCTCGCACCCGGAATGATGCACTGCGGCGGTGGCGCCGGTCCCGATGCGTTCAATAGCACGCTCGGCATTCCGCCGCAGCCGCCCGGCTATGACGCGAAGCATGACATCTTCTCGGCGCTGATCGACTGGGCCGATGGCGGCAAGGCGCCGGAGAGCATCATCGCGACCAAGTTCGCGAGCGACGACGCCGGAAGGGTGGAAATGCAGCGGCCGCTCTGCCCTTATCCCAAGAAGGCAGTCTATCGCGGCTGGGGTTCGACGGCTTCGGCGAGCAATTTCGCCTGCACCGCGCCGGACGAACGGTAAGCGGCAGGTGTTGAATCGCAGGAATTTTCGCGCCTTGCGGTTGCGGGTGCGGCCTCGGTCGCCGCGCCAGGCTCCGCGTCCGCACTCGCTTCGGAAGGCATGATAAGATTCCGCGCACTGGCGTCATCGCACGTACCTGGCGAGCTTGGCGTCGCGATCTACGAGCCGCCGGGCTACGACACTGCGCGCGCCGAGCCCTTCCGCTCCTGCTTCTGCTCCATGGCGGGAATGGCAGCGAGAAGGACCTGCTCTTCTTCAAGAGCGTCTTTGACAGCGAAATCGCCTCGGGCCGTATTCCGCCGCTGGTCATCGCGATGCCGAGCGGGCGCCGCTCGCTCTATATGGATTTCCGGGACGGGACGGAGCGCTGGGAAAGCTTCATCCTGTCCGACGCGCTGCCGTTCATTAGACGGCCGGCACATCTCGATGCGGTACGTGCACGAACCTTCATCGGCGGCGTCTCGATGGGAGGGCTTGGCTGTTTGCGCATCGCGTTCAAGCATCCCGAACTGTTTGCGGCCGTACTCGCTCTTGAGCCTGCGATCGAAGCCGCGCTGGAATGGAACGGTGTGGGGCCGCATACGCGTTTCTGGCGGCCCGAGCGCGTCCTTTATCCGATATTCGGCGAGCCTGTAGATGCCGCGTACTGGGCGCTGAATAATCCCGCGACGATCGCGAGCGATGACCCTGATCGATTGCTCGATCTTCGCATCTATCTCGAGGTCGGCGACCAGGACGCGTTGTATCTCTATGAAGGCGCCGAATTTCTGCATCGCGTCCTGTTCGACGTCGGCCTCGCTCACGAATATCGATTGGTACACGGAGCCGATCATGTGGGTGAGTCGCTCCTGCCGCGCATGGCAGATGCGCTCGGTTTCCTGGGGCGGCAGCTCGCGCCACCGGACTGGGTCGATCGAAGCGTGCTGAACTTTCGCAGTACAATGGACCAGGGCAAGCGTGCCGCCGGCATCGAGATCGAGCATGCTGATCCTCGCCGTTTGAAGCGTTAGTCAGGAGTGGCTTCGTTTAGCTGTCGAGCCGTTCGAACTCTTCGTAATCCTCGCTCCCGCCCCGTTGTTGCGAGGACTAGGACGGATATTTTCGAAGTGTCGCGCCGATGGCGACTGCCTGCCGACCGTCTGTGTTTTTGCAAAGGATGCCTCGAGGCGGCCGTTCCGTAATCGGCCAAGCGCGGCGACAACTCGCCAAATCGCTTTCGCGCGCATCCAGTTGCCGGAAGCCGCGTTCTCGAACGATGAGATGGCGGATCGGAACAGCAGGGTGGAGCATCGCGTCGCAATATGCCGACCGGTTTCCGGATGCGGGCTTTGCGCTCGAACGCTATGCGCACCGCTTTTCGTGCGTCGAGATCAATTCCTCATTTTACCGCTCGCATCGTCCCGCCACCTGGACGCGGTGGGCGGCGATCGTACCCGAGGACTTCCGCTTTGCGGTGAAAGTGCCGCGCACGATCACGCATGAACGCCGCCTTCGCGATTGCGGTGACTTGATTGCGCGTTTCGTCGATGAGATCGCCGGGCTGGGGCCGAAGCTCGGCGTCCTGCTCGTTCAGTTGCCGCCCAATCTGGCCCTCGATGTGGAAGTAGCCGAGCGCTTCTTTGCCGGGCTTGGAGCCTCGACATCCGCTCGCATTGCCTGCGAGCCGCGCCATGCGAGCTGGTTCGAAGCCGGCGCTGAGCGCCTGCTGGCGACGCGCGAAGTCGCGCGCGTCGCCGCCGATCCGGCGCGCGTCCCTGCGGCCGGGGTACCGGGCGGCTGGCGCGGGCTCTCCTATTGGCGTCTCCACGGATCGCCGACCATATATCGCTCACCTTATGGCACGGAGCGGGTCGCCGGCTATGCGGCTTTGATCGCGTGCGAGCATAAGGGAGCAGAGCCACCCTGGTGCATTTTCGACAACACTGCCGCGATGGCGGCGATGGGTGACGCGTTTGAACTTGTTTCGCAGGTGTCGCGCTGATGGAGACGGAACAGCGTGCGGACGGCGACATGATAGATGTTCTGATCGTGGGCGCGGGCCCCGCCGGTCTTGCGGCCGGCCTGTATCTCGCACGCTATAGGCGCCGAGTCCGGATCGTGCACGACGGCAGTTCGCGCGCGCTCTGGGTCCCGCGCTCGCGCAACGTTCCGGGCTTTCCTGACGGGATCATCGGGGCCGATCTCATCGAGCGCATGACCGACCACGCCATGCGTTACGGCGCCGAGATTGCCGCGGGGAAAATTGTCGAAATCGCGCGGCGAGACGATGATGGCGGCTTTCGCGCAATCCTCGAAGGCGGTGCGATCATCGACGCGCGCGGTCTGATCCTCGCGACCGGCGTCGACACCAATCTGGCGCAGCTCGACAGCGGCGATCATGGGGCGGCCGTGCGCAGCGGCGTGCTGCGCTATTGCCCGATCTGCGACGGCTTCGAACATAGCGACGAACGGATCGCGGTCCTCGGCTCCGACCTCCACGGCGCCGCCGAGGCAATGTTCCTGCGACAATATTCGCGCCACGTCACGCTCATCCCGAAATGGCAGGTGGCGCTGACCGATCGGCAGCGGAGCGAACTTGAAGCGAGCGGCGTCGATGTTCTCGAAGGCCGGGTGATGCGCCTTGACGCCACCGAGGAGGCAATGTTCGTCGCAATCGAGGGCGAAGCCGCGCCGCGCCGGTTCGACACGCTCTACCCGGCGTTCGGATCGACGCCGCGCAGCGAACTTGCCGCCATGCTGGGGCCGTTGACCGATCCCAATGGCTGCATCCCGTTCAGCGCTTTTTCGGACGGACTGCTTCCCGGCGTTTATGCCGCGGGCGACGTCCTTGAAGGTCTCGACCAAATCAGCGTCGCGATGGGGCAGGGCGCGATGGCGGCAACGCGGCTCCACAACTGGCTCCGCGAACAGGAGGGGCATGTGATGGCCGACCAGAAATAGGACAGAATGCGGGCACGCCGCGAAACCTAAGGGCGAGCGGGGGGTTGAAGATGCAATTCCCTCGAAACCCAAGGAACCGATCATGGCCAAGAAGCCCGCACCGTCCCCTGCCACCGAGCACGCCCTTTACGACCATCAGCCGGGAGCGGGGCAAGCCGCGCCGGCCGACCGCCGGGGCAATGGTGATGAACTGCACCAAGACGTCGGCGATGAGGGCGCCGATCCGGGCGCCTATCTTACCGACAATTTCGGCCATCGCATTT
>NZ_DASWTD010000661.1:0-4773 GCF_036402335.1 Sphingopyxis sp.
GAAGGCATCGGCGGCGAAGGGCATTCGCATGCCGGGCTTTGCCTATGACCAGTCGATCGAACTGATCGGGCGGCTCACGAGCGGCGCTCCGTTCGGCGATGGCGCGGACAATGCGCTGTACGCCGATGCCAGGGAAAAGGCGGCGGGCCTTGTGACGGCCGGGAAGATCGACGCTGCTGCGGCCGATCGCTACACTGCGCAGGTCGCCGCGGCGATGACCGGGTCGATGAAGCCGGCCTACGACCGGCTCGGCGCGTGGCTCGCCGCCGACCGCGCCAAAGCCTCGGCCGAGCCGCGGGGCGCGGGCGCGCTGCCCGATGGCGCTGCCTATTATAACGCGATGCTCCGGCTGCAGACGACAACGGGCATGACCGCCGACGAAATCCACGCGCTCGGCCTGTCCGAAGTCGCGCGCATCCGTGCCGAGATGGAGGCGCTCAAGGCGAAGATCGGCTTCGAGGGAAAGCTTGAGGATTTCTTTGTCTTCCTGCGCAGTGACGACCGCTTCTACGTCGCGAATGACGATAGCGGCCGCGCAATCTATCTGAAGAAGGCGGAGGATTATCTTGCCGGGATGCGCGCACGGCTGCCCGAGCAATTCGGGCGGCTGCCCAAGGCCGACCTGATCGTCAAGCGCGTCGAGGCCTTCCGCGAGGAACCGGGCGGCGCGGCACATTATTCGCCGGCGGCGCTGGACGGGTCGCGCCCCGGCATCTTCTATGTCCATCTCGCCGACACGCGCGCGACGCCGACCTACGAGATCGAGGGCACCGTCTATCACGAAGGCCATCCCGGCCATCATATGCAGATCGCGCTCGCGCAGGAAATGACCGGCACCCCCGAGTTCCGGAAGAATTATTTCTACGGCGCCTATGGCGAGGGCTGGGCGCTCTATGTCGAGCGGCTCGCGAAGGAGATGGGGTTCTACACCGATCCCTACAGCGATTTCGGCCGGCTGGGGCGCGAGATCTGGCGTGCAATCCGGCTGGTGGTCGATACCGGTATCCACTCCAAGGGGTGGAGCGAGGCTGAGGCGCTCGCCTATTACACGGCCAATTCGCCGCAGCCGATCGGAAAGATCCGGTCCGAGATTCGTCGCTACTTCGTCACCCCGGGGCAGGCGACATCATATAAAGTCGGCATGCAGCGCATCCTCGCGCTGCGCGACAAGGCGAGGGCGGCGCTTGGCGACCGCTACGACCAGCGGCTGTTCCACGAGATCGTGCTTGGACGCGGATCGGTGCCGCTGCCGGTACTCGAGGCGCAGGTCGATCGCTGGATTGCTGCCCCCGCCTGATCGCGCTGCCGAAAAAAAACTCGCGGTCGCGAACGGAAAACGTCCGGTCGTGCATCATGGTCTTGAGCGGGAGATGCGAGACGGGTGACGTGAACCGGGAGAAACGCGCAGCGATCATGGCGTGGGTGGGGCGGGAAATCCTGCCGCACGAGGCCGACGTGCGCGCCTGGCTGCGCCGTACGCTCGATCCCGAAGACCTGGAGGACGTCATCCAGGAAACCTATTGCCAGATCGCGGGCCTCAAGGATGTTGGCCATATCCGTAGCGGCCGTGCCTATTTCTTCACCGCCGCGCGCAGCATCGTCCTGATGCGGCTGCGGCGAGCACGCATTGTCAGCATTGAATCGGTTACGGAAATTGAGAGCCTGAACATCGTTGGAGATGAACCCTCGCCCGAACGGGTGGCGGCCGGACGCCGGGAACTGGAGCGCGTGCGCCGGTTGATCGAAGGGCTGCCCGATCGATGCCGGAGGATATTCGAACTTCGCAAGATCGAGGGATTGCCCCAGCGCGAGGTCGCCGAGCGACTGGGAGTGACCGAACATGTCGTCGAAAACGACGTGATCAAGGGTTTGAAATTGATCCTGCGGGCAATCGCCGATGGCGAGCCGACAGGCGAGCAGAAAACGACGGGAACGGAGCGAGATGAGCGAGCGCGAAACAGCACAAGCGATCAGTGATCGCGCGGCAGCGTGGGTCGCCCGCATGGACCGCGAGGGCCATGACCTCGCCGCGCGCACCGAACTCGAAGCGTGGCTCGCTGGCGACGATCGCCGCCGTGGCGCCTATTTTCGCGCCGGGGCGGCTTGGAGCATGCTCGACCGTGCGACGGTGCTCGGCGCCGGGCAGCCCCAATCGCACGAGGTGGCCACCATCGGCGGTGCCCGGTTTTCGCGGCGTCGCCTTTTGTGGGGCGGCGGTGCGGCGGCCGCTGCTGCTGCCGCGCTGGTGGTTGGCTTTACAGGCGTGGATTTCCTCGGCGTTCCCGACCAGCAGATCCAGACCGCGGTCGGAGAAATCCGGCGGGTCCCGCTGAGCGACGGTTCGCTTGCCGCCGTGAATACGCAGACGTCACTCGACGTGACGATGAGGCCGGCCGTGCGCCAGGTCGCGCTCAAGGCCGGGGAAGCGTGGTTCCAGGTCGCGAAGGATCGCACCCGTCCCTTCGTCGTCGAAGTCGATGACCTGCGGGTGCGTGCGGTAGGCACGGCTTTCGCCGTCAGGCGGACCGGGAGCGGAATCGACGTTCAGGTGACCGAGGGCGTCGTTGAGGTGTGGCGCGTCGGCGACGAGACCGGCATGCGGCGCGTGGCGGCAGGGGCGCGAGCCTTTGTGGCGCCTGACAAAGCGATCATGCCCGTCGTCGCCGCGAATGAGGAAATCGACAAGGCGCTGGCATGGCGTACCGGCCAGCTCGTCTTCGACGGCGATACGGTCGCCGAGGCGGTTGCCGAGTTCAACCGGTACAACACGCGGAAGATCGAGGTGACCGGGGCATCGCTTGGCGAGCAGAAAATGATCGGACGCTTCCGCACAAATGAGCCCGATGCCTTCGCACGCGCGGTCGCGACCTTGATGGATGCGCGCGCCCAAATCACCGCCGACCGGATCGTCTTGTCGCAGGACTGACATAAAGCCCGGCTGCGAAAACGGAAAAATCTCTCCCGCGCATCATATCCATGTGAGCCCGAACAATCGGGCCCGTAAATGGGGGAGGACATTATGCGATATCGCGATCTTCGCGGCGTGCTTGCGACTTCGACGGCGATCTGTGCGGTAGCCCTGGCTACGCCGGCAAACGCCCGGATCAAGACCTTCGATGTTCCGGCACAGCCGGCCGCCACCGGGATTCCCCAGCTTGCAACGCAGGCCGACGTCCAGATTCTCGTCAGTGCCGCCGCCGTGCGCGGCCGGAACATCCGCGCGATCAAGGGCGCGATGAGCGTCGATCAGGCGGTTCGGCGTGCAGCCGCCGATGCGGGCCTGCGGGTGGTGTCGAGCGATGGGCGGACCTATACGCTGGCGTTGCAGACTTCTTCGGCCGTGCCCGCGGCGCCATCCGCCGTTTCCGAGGCCAGCGCACCGGCGGAAATCATCGTGACGGCACAGAAGCGCGCCGAAGCGATTTCGGACGTGCCGATCGCGATCAGCGCCTTTTCGGCGGAGTCGCTGCAGGAACAGAAAATCGAGAGCGGCACCGAGCTGATGCGCGGCATCCCCAATGTGACCTTCTCCAAGAATAATTATTCGGGCTATAATTTCTCGATCCGGGGCGTCGGGACCAAGGCGGTATCCGCAACCTCGGACCCGGGCGTCGCGGTCAGCTTCAACAATGTGGCGCTTATTCGTAACCGTCTGTTCGAACAGGAGTATTTCGACATCGAGCGCGTCGAGGTGCTGCGCGGCCCACAAGGCACGCTTTATGGCCGCAACGCGACCGCGGGCGTCGTCAATATGATCACTGCCAAGCCCGATCTCGACGACTTCACCGGCTCGGGCAAGGTCGAGGCGGGCAATTACAAGGCGATGCGCGCGACGGGGATGATCAATATTCCGCTCGTCGACGATGTACTCGCGGTTCGCGCCGCCGGCGCGTGGACCAGCCGCGACGGCTATGGCTATAATCTGGCGACCGACGACCGGATCGACGGCCGCGACCTCTGGTCGACGCGCCTGTCGCTGGCGTTCAAGCCATCGCCGCGACTTCGCATCAATGCGACGTGGGAGCATTTCAACGAGAATGACGACCGCCTGCGCACCGGCAAGCAACTCTGCCATCGCGACCCGGGGCCGTCGACCTTCCCGGGGGTGTTCGACCCTAATCAGCCGGGCGTGCTGCGCACGCTCGACCCGCTCGAAAGCGGGCGCCTGAGCCAGGGCTGCCGACAGGGCTCGCTCTACGACGATGGCGCCTATGGCTCACCGAACGGGCTCAGCATCCCGTTCATTGCGGCAGGACAGATGCTCGGACTGATCGGCTTCTCGGAGCCGTTCATGTTCCCCGACGGGTCGTTCAATCCCAATGCGGAATATGTCCGCTTCCTGAAATATGGCATTGATCCTTATAATGTCGAACAATCGCGCGACCTCAGGACCGTCTCGTCCCTCTTTCCGGCCAAATATCGTGCGAAAGCCGATATCTTCGCTCTCGACGTCAGCTTCGATGCTACCGACGCGCTGACCATCACGTCGCAGACGCTCTACAACGAGGACCGGGTCTATTCGCTGCAGGATTATCACCGCTTCTCGTTGCAGCCGACGTTCAACGACTCCAATGGCCTGTTCACCTATTCGGGCTGTACCTTCTCCAATCCCGCAGGATGCAGCGCGCCGAGCGAATATAGCAATTTTACCCCCGGCGGGATTTTTACCGATCCGCAGCTCGGGCCGTCGAACAGCGTCGCGGGGGTCGAAATCTCGTCGAGCGAAAGCTGGCAATTCTCGCAGGAATTGCGCCTCGTGTCCGATTTCGACGG
>NZ_DASWTD010000662.1:0-3502 GCF_036402335.1 Sphingopyxis sp.
CCCATGCCGGGGCGCCCGGCGAGGATCATCAAGTCCGAATTGTGCATGCCGCCGATCTTGGCGTTCATGCTGGAGATACCGGTGGTGATCCCCGAGAGGTGGCCGCCCGAGTTGAGTGCGCGTTCGGCCGCCTGCAGCGCGACGAGGCTCGCCTGGCTGAAATTCTTGACCGACCCCATCTCGGCCTCGCCGCCTGCGACGCGGTAGAGCGCGGTTTCGGCCTCCTCGATCTGTGCCTGCGGATCGACGCGTTCGCTGGTGTCCAGCGCATTGTCGACGAGCGTGCGGCCGACGCCGGCCAGCTCGCGAAGCAGCGCGAGATCAAAAATCTGCCGCGCGAAATCGCGCGCGCCGATCAGGCCCGCCCCGCTGCCGGTGAGCTGCGCGAGATAACCGACGCCGCCAACCGCCTTCATCGCCTCGTCGGCCTCGAAATAGGGCTTCAGCGTCACCGGGGTCGCGATGCTGTTGCGTTCGATCAGCGCCATCGTCTGCTGGAAAATCCGGCCGTGGAGCGGTTCGAAAAAATGCTCGGGATTGAGCGCGACGGGCAGATCCTCGACGACTCGGTTGTCGATCAGAATCGCGCCGAGAAACGCGGCCTCGGCCTCGATATTGCGCGGCATCTGGCGCTCGTCCCCGGCCGGCGCCGGGGTAGGAAACAAGGCAATCTCTGGCATGGCCATACCATGCGATGTTCGCTCAACAGGTGCAACCGGATTGACCTTGCTCATCCGCACGACCGTGGAACCATCTGGGGATAAGTTTCAAACCCGTTCGCATCGAGCGAAGTCGAGATGCCCCTCGGGCTAGGCGTTGTGTCGATGGGTGTCTCGACTTCGCTCGACACGAACGGGAATTGATGTGTCGCCAAGTCGCCCCCTTGCCCTTCGGCCCGGGCCAAGTAGAAGCACGAAGAATATGGCCGACGCAGACCCTTCGAAACAACGGATCATTTCGATCGAGCTCGACGAGGGGTCGATCGTGTGGCGCAATCCCGATGTCGAACAGGAGCGCCGCGTCGCGATTTTCGACCTGATCGAGGATAACAAGTTCGTCCCCCAGCGCGGGCACGAGGACGGCTATGCCGGTCCCTATCGCTTGATGCTGCGTGTCGAGGACGGCCGACTCATCTTTGAAATTTCTCGAGAAGATGGCTCGCCGCTTGAGGCGATCATCCTCGGGCTCGGGCGTTTTCGCCGGCCGATCCGCGACTATTTCGCGATCTGCGACAGCTATTATCAGGCGATCAAGACCTCGACCGCGCAGCAGATCGAGACCGTCGACATGGCGCGGCGCGGCCTGCATAACGAGGCCGCCGAGATGCTGATGGATCGGCTCGACGGAAAGATTGCGGTCGATTTCGACACGGCGCGGCGGCTGTTCACGCTGATCTGCGTCCTCCACATCAAGGGTTGAGAATGGCGACGGGGGCGGTCAGGGGCAAGCGACCGGCAAAGCCGGGTGGCGATTGGCGCGCCGCGATCGCACGCGCGCTGCGCCGGACCGGCGCAACGATCGCCTTGCTCCTGCTTGCCGCGGGCCTCGCCCTGTGGTGGGCGGCGCGCTGGACACCCGACCACACGCTCTATCCGACGCAGGGCGTCACGATCGATGCCGGTAACGGCGATGTCCATTGGGGGTCGATCAAGGCGGCGGGCGCAGATTTCGCCTATATCATGGGAACCGACGGATCGGCCGCCGTCGACCCGAAATTCGCGCGCAACATGGCCGCGGCGCGCGAGGCGGGGGTGCAAGCCGGTGCGATCCACCGGTACAGCCTCTGCCAGCTCGCGACCGACCAGGCGGCCAATTTCATCCGCCACGTACCCCGACGAGCAGACGCCCTCCCCGCGGTGGTGTGGCTCGACTATGACGACCGCTGCCCCGACCGGCCGACCCGCGCACTGCTCCTGTCCGAACTCGCCACGTTTCTGGCGCAGATCGAGGCGCATATGGGCAAACGCAGCCTGATCGCCCCCGGCCCGGCGTTCGAGAGCGACTATAAGGTGACGCAGGGCATCGCGCGCACGACCTGGCTGCGACGCGACTTTTTCGAACCCGATTATGGCGCACATCCCTGGGCGATGTGGCAGGCGAATAATTATGTTCGCGTGTCGGGTGCCGAGGGCACCGTCGGCTGGAATGTGCTGCGCCCGCAAGGAGAGCAACGATGACCGAAACCCTTCCCGACGCACGGGCTGCGCTGATCGATGCCGCGCGCGACGCTGCGAGCCGCGCCTATGCGCCCTATTCGGGGTTTCACGTCGGCGCCGCGCTGCTGCTGAAGAATGGCGATGTCGTCACCGGCGCCAATGTCGAGAATGCGAGCTATGGCCTCACTCTCTGCGCGGAAACCGCGGCGATCGCAAAGATCGCCAACGAAGGCTGGATCGGCGAGCTTGCCGAGGTCGCGATTGTCGGCGGCCGCCCCGATGGCGATGCCCTGACCGGCGGCGAGCCGGTCCATCCGTGCGGCCGCTGCCGCCAGATCCTCAACGAAGCCGCCGAGCGCTCGAAGACCGATATACTCGTCCATTGCGCCTCGGGCGACGGCAGCACGATGAAGACCTACAGGCTCAGCGAGCTCCTTCCCGCTTCGTTCGGGCCGAAGGACCTCGGCCTGATCGACTGACCGCTTGCGCAACCCCCGCAGGACCGACAAGAGACACGCATGAGCATTCTTTCCGACCGCTGGATTCGCGAAGCCGCCCGGACGCAGGGCATGATCGAACCTTTTGTCGAGGCGCAGCGCCGCGACGGCTGCATCAGCTACGGCCTCTCCTCCTACGGCTATGACGCACGCGTCGCGCCCGAGTTCAAGATTTTCACCAACGTCGACAGTACGATCGTCGATCCGAAGGATTTCGACCCGAAGAATTTCGTCGACCGCGAAACCGACGTCTGCATCATCCCGCCGAACAGCTTCGCGCTCGCCCGCACGGTCGAATATTTCCGCATCCCGCGCGACGTGCTGGTGATCTGCCTCGGCAAGTCGACCTATGCACGCTGCGGGATTATCGTGAACGTCACCCCGCTCGAGCCCGGCTGGGAAGGCCATGTCACGCTCGAATTCTCGAACACCACCCCCCTGCCCGCCAAGATTTATGCCAACGAAGGGGCGTGCCAATTCCTCTTCCTGCAGGGCAACGAGCCGTGCGAAACGAGCTACGCCGACCGCGCGGGCAAATATATGGGGCAGAAGGGCGTCACGCTGCCGAAGCTATAGGAATCCGGACCAAATTTACTATATGCCCTTAAACGATTGTCACCGTTGGAGATATGACCAAATTTAATGACCAAACTTTGCAGAGACCAATATTGAATGGCGCTGTACTGCTCGCCGTTGAAGAGCTCCAAGCCAATGATATATTGTTTCTTGCACAGATATAAAACGGAGTGCTCCAGTTTACCGAATTAGCCGTGACTTGGGTGGAAGAGGTTGCATCCAATATGATTGTTCCCACCGGAAACGGACATGTTGTCGATGTGGCGGTCAAAG
>NZ_DASWTD010000663.1:0-3935 GCF_036402335.1 Sphingopyxis sp.
CTTGCGCCGGGGAGCACATCAACAGCTACACTTCGGCTTCGCCGCGGCCTTCGGCGCCGTCGTCGCGAACTCCGCACGCGTCAGGTCGCCCGACTTGTCGCCGTCGGCGCCGGCAAAGCGCTGCCCCGTCGCCGCCGCCCATTCCTCGAAGGTCAGCAGGTTGTTACCGTCCTTGTCGAGCTTGCGGAACGCCGCGGTGCGCGACGACATCAGTTCGACGCGGCTGATCCGGTCGTTGCGGTCGCGGTCGAAGCGATTGAAGCGTCGCTCCTCGCGCGATGCCTCCTTTGCCGCAGGCAGCGCCGGCGGTGCGGGCCCGCGTTTCGGCGCCCCCGCCGCAGCGACCGGAATCGCCGGCGGGGAGGGCGGCGGATCGGGCAGGACCTCCTCCTCGGCAATCTGCGTATAGCCCTTCCACATGAACAGCCCGCCGGTGAGCAGCAGCGCGCTCGCCACGCCGCCGATCAGAAAACGCGAAATCGCCATCCGTGCCTCCCCACCCGGTTGATCGGGCAAGCTATCATGGCGCGCTCGATCGCGCCAACAGACGTCACCAATTTGGCGGCGAATCTTAATCGGGAAACTTGTTAAAACCCGGGCCGATCATTGCTATATCCGATCAATGCAAAACTACCTCCCCTCGCTGAAGCAGATGCAATATCTCGTCGCGCTGCACGAACACGGCCATTTCGGCCGCGCCGCCGATGCCTGCAACGTCACCCAGTCGACGCTCTCGGCGGGGATCCGCGAGCTCGAGACCCTGCTCGGGCAGACGCTCGTCGAACGCACCCGGCGCGTCGTGCGTTTCACGGTGCTTGGCAATGCCATCGTCGAAAAGGCGCACCGCGTGCTGCGCGAGGCCGAGGAACTTGCCGACATGGCCGCCGCCGCCGCCGCGCCGCTTGTCGGCGAACTCAGGATGAGCGTCATCCCGACGATCGCGCCCTTCCTTCTTCCCGGCCTGCTACCGCGACTTCGCAAGGAGCGCCCTTCGCTCAAGCTTTTCCTGCGTGAGGAACCGAGCGCGCAGGCGTGTGAATCGCTCCACCATGGCACCGTCGACTGCGTCCTTCTCGCGCTCCCCTATGCGTGCGGCGACGTCGAGAACGAGCCGCTGTTCGATGATGCGCTTTTCGTCGCCTTCCCCGGAGACCAGAGCGAAGACCTGCCCGCCATGGTCAGCGCCGACCAGATCGACCCGGCGCAGATGCTGATGCTGGAGGACGGCCATTGCCTCAAGGATCATGTCCTCGCCGCGTGCAACCGCCCCGAACTGCGCGCCGGCGCGCGGATGATGGGGACGTCGCTGCACACGCTGGTGCAGATGGTCGACAACGGGCTCGGCATAACGATGCTGCCGCAAATGGCGATCGAGGCCGGCATCCTCGACCACACCGACATCGACACGCGCCCGCTCGATTCGGAGCATGACTGGCGGACGATCGCGCTCGTCTGGCGCAAGGGCAGTCCGCGCGCCGACGAATTCCGGATGCTCGCGGATATCTTCCGCAAGCATAAGGTAAACTAGGTCAGGAAACGGCCGGAAGCTGCCGATAGGGATGTGCACCCCGGCGCAAGCCGGGGCCCAGAGCGTAATCGCGCAATGCCAGCCTTCTGACGCCATGGGCCCCGGCTTGCGCCGGGGTGCACATCCCTATCGGCAGCTTCCGGTCGATTCCGGCCGTACCCATCCCCTATCCCGACGCACCGCCGAAACTTCGCCCCCGTCCCATGCGTTGCTCCCGTCAGAAGGAGCGAAGATCATGACCCTCCCCGCCGACACCCTCGTCCTCGTCGCTGACGGCCGCAAGGCGTTGTTCCTGCGCAATCACGGCGATCAGCGCCAGATCGACCTGCGCACCGCGTCGCACCGGGAGCGCGAAGATCGAAAGGATAGCGACATCAAGACCGATGCCTCGGGCCAGTCGCCCGCTCCCGCGGGGACCGGCCTGCCCGGCGGCACGATGGGCGAGCCCGATTTCCATCAGCAGGAGGAAGATCGCTTCGCCCGCGATCTTGCGGAGAAAATCAACGCGATGGCGCTCGTGGGCCAGTTTGACGCGCTTGTCGTGGTCGCGCCCGCGCGCACGATGGGCGAGCTTCGCCCGCTCTGGCACAAGGAAGTGAGCGCGCGCCTCATCGGCGAGCATGTCAAGGAAATGACCGATCGCCCGATCGCCGATATCGAGGCACTGCTTGCAGGCGAAGCCGCGCCGCCGGGTTGATCAGCTACGCGCTTCCTTGGCGAGCGTGCCGACCACACCCCACGCGATGAGCGCCTGCCCGCCAAAATAGAGTGGCCACACAAGCCACATCGTGACGTCCCTGGACAGAACCGCTCCCTCGCCCGCGAAGATGAAGAGATCGCTCGCGAGGAACATCATCGCGCCGATTCCCGTGCGATAACGCGGAAAGCGGCTGGTCCACGCGGCTGTGGCCATCGCGGCGACGAACAGCGAATAGATGGCAGCGTGCCACCAGCCCGCCGCGGGGCTCAGCATCGCCCAGACAATCACCAGTGTTGCGGGCATCGTCAGCCAGCCGAGCAGCCGCTGCGATGGCGTCATCTGCGCCCGGCGGTTGGCCAGATACAGGATGATGGCGATCACATGCCCCACCGCGAACGCCACGGCCCCCACGACCAGGCCCCTCGCATCGAGCAGATAATCGCCGAGCGCGCCGAAACCCAGGACCGCGGCGATCAGCCAGCCGTTCTTCTCCCGCGCGTTCGCCGCCGCCCAGACCGCCAGCAAACCAACGCCGCTCGTCTTCCACGCCCAGATCGCGGGCCCGTCGAGCCGCTGATAGACCGCGATGAAAAAGCTGATCCCGCCAAGCAGCGCCAGCCACCAAAGCCACCGCGCCCGATCCCAACCCTGCTCCCCGCTCATCGTCCACCCCTTTGCATCTTGCCTTCAACCCGCCTAGTGCGCGGCGGATGCCGGGCAAGTCAACGGCCAAGGTCAATCGGGAAGCGCGTAAATGAGCTACGACATTCACATCATCGGCGGCGGCCTCGCGGGTTCCGAGGCGGCCTGGCAGCTTGCCGAGGCGGGTTTCCGCGTCCGCCTCTCTGAAATGCGCGGGGGGGGCGACATGACCCCGGCGCATCAGGGCGACACGCTCGCCGAGATGGTGTGCTCGAACAGCTTTCGCAGCGACGATGGCGACAGCAACGCCGTCGGCCTGCTCCACCGCGAGATGCGCAGCCTCGGCTCGATCATCATGCGCGAAGCCGATGTGCACAAGGTCCCCGCGGGCTCGGCGCTCGCGGTAGACCGCGACCTCTTCTCGGGCGGCGTCACCAACGCGCTCGAAAGCCATCCCAACATAACGATCGTGCGCGAACGCATCGACACGCTGCCCGCCGACGGCCTGACGATCGTCGCGACCGGCCCGCTCACCGCCGCCGGCCTCGCCGCGAGCATCGGCGACGCGACCGGCAAGGACGCGCTCGCCTTTTTCGACGCAATCGCCCCGATCGTCTACCGCGACAGCATCGACATGGACGTCGCCTGGATGGCGAGCCGCTGGGACAAGGTCGGCCCGATCGGCGACGGCAAGGATTATATCAACTGCCCGATGGACAAGGACCAGTATCACGCCTTCGTCCGGGGCCTCGTCGACGGCGACAAGACCGAGTTCAAGGATTGGGAAAAGGACACCCCCTATTTCGAGGGCTGCATGCCGATCGAGGTCATGGCCGAACGCGGCCCCGAAACCTTGCGCTTCGGCCCGATGAAGGGCGTCGGCCTCGACAATCCGCGCACCGGTCGCTGGCCCTATGCGGTCGTCCAGCTCCGCCAGGACAATGCGCTCGGCACGCTGTGGAACATGGTCGGCTTCCAGACCAAGCTGAAGCACGCCGCACAGGTCGAGCTGTTCCGCACCATCCCCGGTCTCGAAAAAGCCGAATTCGCGCGCCTCGGCGGCCT
>NZ_DASWTD010000664.1:0-23072 GCF_036402335.1 Sphingopyxis sp.
GGAAAGGGCTTTCTTTCAGAAGCCCTCCTATTTCGCGATCGCATCGGATGGATTTTCCGGCTTCATCGTAGCGCAAGATTATCGTGCCCCCAATCAACGTCGCTGATCCATATCGATGACTCCGAGCCGAACCGTGCAACCTGCCGTCTTTTCGGCTTTCGTAGCGGCCCGCTCACATGCGGAGATCCTGGACGGCCGCAGCCTGGCTGTAACGCCAGTGGCCTTGGGCGCGGGAATGACGAAAAATAGAAGGTCGGTGCGTTCGCCTAAGGACAGGCTTGCACCACCCGCCCCGCAACGCCATAGCGCCGCCATGCACGATATCCGCCTGATCCGGGAAAATCCCGCAGCATTCGACGCCGGCCTCGCGCGCCGCGGCCTCGAACCCCTGTCCGCGCAAATCGTGGCGGCCGATGCGTCGCTGCGCGCGTTGCAGACCGATATCCAGGGCTCGCTCGCGCGCCGCAACGAGGCGTCGAAGCTGATCGGCCAGGCGATGGCGCAGGGCGACAAGGACAAGGCCGAGGCGCTGAAGGCCGAGGTCGCCGAGCTCAAGACCGCCCTTCCCGCCAAGGAGGATGCCGAGCGCGAACAGCTTGCCGCGCTGCAGGACATGCTCGCGGCGATCCCGAACATCCCGCTCGATGACGTCCCCGTCGGCGAGGACGAGGAAGGCAATGTCGAGATCGCACGGTGGGGCACCCCGCGCAGCTTCGACTTCGCGCCGCAGGAACATGCCGATTTCGCCCCCGCGCTCGGGCTCGATTTCGAGACCGCGGCGAAGATGTCGGGCGCCCGCTTTGCCTTCCTGAAGGGCCAGATGGCGCGCCTCGAACGCGCAATCGGTCAGTTCATGATCGATCGGCAGACCATCGACGCAGGCTATACCGAATGCGCGACACCGCTGATGGTCCGCGACGAGGCTGCTTATGGCACGACGCAGCTTCCCAAGTTTCGCGAGGACCTGTTCCAGACCACCGATGGCCGCTGGCTGATCTCGACCTCCGAGATGAGCCTGACCAACGCCGTGCGCGAGGAAATCCTGCCCGAGGCCGATCTGCCGATCCGCATGACCGCGCTCACCCCCTGCTTCCGTTCCGAAGCCGGGTCGGCGGGGCGCGACACGCGCGGCTATATCCGCCAGCACCAGTTCTGGAAGGTCGAGCTCGTCTCGATCGTCCGTCCCGAGGATTCGGACGCCGAACTCGAACGCAAGACGCGCGCCGCGGAGGCGATTCTCGAAGCGCTCGAACTGCCGTACCGCAAGATGCTGCTGTGTAGCGGCGACATGGGCTTTTCGGCGCGCAAGACCTACGACCTCGAAGTCTGGCTGCCCGGCCAGAACGCCTATCGCGAGATTTCGAGCTGTTCGACCTGCGGCGATTTCCAGGCGCGGCGCATGAACGCGCGCTTCCGCCGCGAGGGAACGAAGACCAACGAGTTCGTCCATACACTGAACGGCTCGGGGCTGGCCGTGGGCCGCACGCTCGTCGCGATTCTGGAGAATTACCAGCAGGCCGATGGCAGCGTCATCGTTCCGGCGGCGCTGCTTCCGTATATGGGCGGCATTACGAAGCTGACGCCCTCGACCAGCTAACCCCCGTCACCCCGGATCAAGTCCGGGGTGACGAAAAGAGAAAGAGCAAGAATGCGCATCCTCCTCACCAACGACGACGGCTATCACGCTCCCGGCATGGTGGTGCTGGAGGCGATCGCTCGGCAGCTCTCCGACGACATCTGGGTCTGTGCCCCCGCCGAAGAACAGTCGGGTGCCGGCCACTCGCTCACCCTGTCGCGCCCGGTGCGCATCCGCGAGCATGGCGAGCGCCGCTGGTCGTGCAGCGGCACGCCGACCGATTCGGTGATGATGGCGATCGGCAAGCTGATGCCCGAAAAGCCCGACCTCATTCTTTCGGGCGTCAACCGCGGCGCCAACCTTGGCGACGACATTACCTACTCGGGCACCGTCTCGGCGGCGATCGAGGGCGCACTCGCGGGCATCCGTTCGATCGCGCTCAGCCAAGTCTATGCCAGGGAAGGCATGGGCGACAGCGTGCCGTTCGAGGCCGCCGAAACATGGGGCTCGCAAGTGCTCCGCCCGCTGCTCGATCATGACATGCCGCCGCGGACGCTGATCAACATCAACTTCCCCGCGACCCCCGCTGCCGAGGTACGGGGCATCCGCGTGACGCGTCAGGGTTTCCACGATTACGGCCGCGGTTCGATCGTCGAGGGCACCGACCCGCGCGGCTATCGCTATTACTGGTTCGGCCTCCACGGCATCGAACACAGCCTTGGCCATGACAGCGACCTCGAAGCGATCGACGACAATTATATCTCGGTCACCCCGCTCCAGCTCGATCTGACGCACGACGCCTCGCTGGCAGCGCTGCGCGGCGCTTACGGCGGCTGATAAAATCTGAAATTCTGTTCCATATCGGGACAGAAGCCTAGCCATCGTCGATTTGCTTTGGCAAAGAGGCGCGATGGGGGGTGTTAACCATCGTATCTGGCTATTGTCGGGGGCGTTTCTGCTCGCGGGCTGCATTCCTGCGACCACCGCGCCCGCGCCGGCATCGCGCGCCGCACCACCCGCGGAAGAAATCGTTCGCGGCGATATCTTCGGCGGCGACGTCGTCGGTGCCGATCCCCGGCCGACCTGGACGCTGAAACCCGTTACCGCCAATGCCGTGCGCGTGACCGCGGGCGCATACACCGTCCGCCCCGGCGACACGCTGCGCGCGATCGGCGAGATGAGCGGCGCGGGATCCGAAGCCCTCGCGATCGAAAACGATCTGGCCGCGCCCTATACGCTGCACCCCGGACAACAGCTTCGCATTCCCGCCGGCCTCTATCACCGCGTCGCGGCAGACGAGACCGGTATCGGGATCGCCGCCGCCTATCGCGCCGACTGGGGCGAGATCATCACGATCAACGCGCTCGACGAGCCCTATATCCTCCGTGTCGGCCAGCGGCTCCGCTTGCCGTCCGACGCGCGCCCGGTGCAAGCCGGTCCGGTCGATGTCGGCGCACGCGCCGCCGCCTTCCGCCTCGACATCGACGATATCGCGACCGGCAGCCAGCCGGCGCTCGCCGCCAGTGGAAAGCCGAAGGCCGGCGCCGCCGCGCCGCGCAAACCCGTCACCACCGCAATCGCCGACCCCGCTTATTTCACCGGCCGCTTCGAATGGCCGCTCAACGGGCCGATCCTCGCGCGTTTCGGCCGGATCGCGCCCGGCAAGGTCAGCGACGGCATCAACATCGCCGCCGCCGAAGGCACCCCGATCCGCGCAACCGCCAACGGCATCGTCGCTTATGCCGGCGACCAGATCGGCGTCTATGGCGGGCTGATCCTGATCAACCATGGCAGCGGCTGGGTCAGCGCCTATGGGCATGCCGGCCGGATCGACGTCAAGCGCGGCCAGAGCGTACGCATGGGCGACGTCATCGGCCGCGCTGGCGCGACGGGTCAGGTCCAGACGTCGCAACTCCATTTCCAGTTGCGCAAAAATCGCATACCAGTCGATCCGATGAAGCAGTTGCCGCCCCGATGAGCCGTCGGCCGTCCGACAAGCTGAAAATGCCGCACATCTTTCGCCCGTTGAAGCGCGCGAGCAACTGGCCGATCTGGGCCGATGTCATCACCAGGCTCGGCGTCGCCTTTTTCCTGATCGCGATCGTCGTGCTCGTCCACTGGATCGACCGCGCCGGGCTGAAGGACAGCCACGACGGCCAGATCAGCTTCCTCGATGTCGTCTATTTCACGATGATCTCGGTCACCACGACGGGATTCGGCGATATCGCGCCGGTGTCCGACCGCTCGCGCCTGATCGAGGCAGTGATCGTCACCCCGATCCGCATCGCGGTGCTCTTTATCTTCGTCGGCACCGCCTATAATTTCGTCCTCAAGCGCACATGGGAAAAATGGCGTATGGCCCGCATCCAGGCAAAGCTCACCAACCATATCGTCGTGCTCGGCTATGGCATCAGCGGCAGCGAAGCGGTCAAGGAACTGATCGCGCGCGGCACCGACCCCGCGTGCATCGTCGTGATCGACCAGTCGGGACCCCGCATTGCAGAGGCCGAAGCGGCGGGCTGCAACGTGCTGCAGGGCGATGCGTCGAACGACGACACGTTGATCGACGTCCAGATCGCCAAGGCGCAATCGGTCCTCGTCTCGGCGGGCCGCGACGACACGTCGATCCTGATGGTCCTGACCGTCCGCCACCTCGCCCCCGAGGTACCGATCAGCGTCGTCATCCGCGCGCAGGACAATGAACTGCTCGCGCGGCAGGCGGGCGCGAACAATGTCATCAACCCGGTCAGCTTTACCGGACTGCTGCTCGCGGGCTCGGCGCAGGGCGCGCATATCGCCGATTATATGGCCGATCTCGCCGGCATCGGCGGGCGGGTCCAGCTACGCGAACGGCCGGTGGCGACCGAAGAGGTCGGGCGCAGCCTCGACCAGCTGGCCAGCGGCGGACGCGGCCTGCGCATCTATCGCGGCGGCAAGCCCTACGGCTTCTGGGAACCCGAAGCGCAACAGCTCCGGCACGGCGACCAGATCGTCGAGGTCGTGAAATGCGAGGAATGCGAAGCGAGCGTGGCGGGCGGTTAACCGCGCCAGTAAAGCCAGCCGGCCCAGAGCCAGCCGACAATCAGCAGCGTACCGCCGATCGGCGTCACCGCGCCAAGCCATCGCGGCCCGCCCAACGCCATCGTATAGAGGGTGACGGCAAACAGGGCACCGCCCGCGAGCAACATGATCGCCGGACCGCGCGCGACGCCCATGATCGCCAGCGCCGCGACCGCGTGGACCAGCTGGTAAATCCCGCCGGTGCGCAGCCATTCAGCCTCCTGCGGCCCCGATGCGCCATGCGCGCCGAACGCGCCCGCCGCCACCGCAACCGCCGCCGAAATAGCCGCAAATACGCCAATCATGTTCACCACCCTTGCAATGCCGTGTCGATGCGGCGAGCTATAGGCGGACAATAGGGAGAAGGCGATGCCCCGCGACACCCCGCTTCCCGAAGGACTGAGGCCGCCGAGCCGCCTCGCGACGCTCGGCGAACTCGCGCTGCCGCTCGACATGCTGCGCTACGGCCTGTCGGGCTACCACCTCATCGGCGCGCCGCGCGGAGATGGCCGTCCGGTAGCGCTCCTTCCCGGCTACGGCGCCAGCGAATTGTCGATGCGCCCGCTGGAGGCATATCTCCGCCACCTTGGCTATCATGTCCGCGACTGGGGTATCGGCCGCAATCGGGGCCGCGTTGCTGCCGACGTCGAACGCTTTGCGGCGCAGGCGAGCGAGTGGGCCAAGGCCGATGGCGCGCCGCTGACCCTCATCGGCTGGAGCCTCGGCGGCGTCATCGCCCGCGAAACCGCGCGCGCGCACCCGCATCTCGTCCGCGAAATCATCACCATGGGTAGTCCGATCATCGGCGGCCCCCAATATACCGCGCTCGCACAGCGTTTCTCGGGCCGCGATTTCGATGCGATCGAGCGCGAAATCCACGCGCGGAACCTCAAGGGCCTCACCCAGCCGCTGACCGTCATCTACTCCGACCGCGACGGCATCGTTGGCCCCGACATCGCCGTCGACATCTACAATTCGCAGGCGCGGAACATCAAGGTCGACAGCACGCATCTGGGGCTCGGCATCAACCCGCGCGTGTGGCGGATCGTCGCGGATACGCTGGCGGGGAAGAGCTAATTGTTCCCCCGCGAAGGCGGGGGCCCCGAACATTGGAAAGCGACAGTCGCATTGGCGCACTCTGGATCCCCGCCTGCGCGGGGATACACGCGGTGGTGACAAACCGCAAAAAATCCCCTATGCGCCCCGCCAATCATGACAGTCAAAACCCTCCCCACCCAGCCGAAGGTCGGCATGGTTTCGCTCGGCTGCCCCAAGGCGCTCGTCGACAGCGAACGGATTCTGACCAAACTCCGCGCCGACGGCTATGGCCTGTCGCCCGATTATGCCGGCGCCGACGTTGTGCTCGTCAACACCTGCGGCTTCCTCGACTCGGCGAAGGAGGAAAGCCTCGAGGCGATCGGCGAGGCGATGGCCGAGAATGGGCGCGTCATCGTCACCGGCTGCATGGGCAATGAGGCCGAGGTCATCCGTGCGCGCTTCCCGAACGTGCTCGCGGTCACCGGCGCGCATCAATATGAGCAGGTCGTCGACGCCGTCCACGACGCCGCGCCGCCAACGCAGGGGCCGTTCATCGACCTCGTCCCCGAGGGCGGGCTGAAGCTGACCCCGCGCCACTACAGCTATCTGAAGATTTCGGAGGGCTGCAACCACAGCTGCTCCTTCTGCATCATTCCCGATCTCCGCGGTAAACTCGTCAGCCGCCGGATCGACGCGGTGCTGCGCGAGGCCGAAAAGCTCGTCGCGGCGGGGACCAAGGAACTGCTGGTGATCAGCCAGGATACCTCGGCCTATGGCGTCGACATCCGCCACGACCCGCGCCAGTGGCACGGCCGCGAGGTGCGCGCGCATATGACCGACCTCGCGCGCGAACTCGGCCAGCTCAAGACCAGCGAAGGCCGCGCCCCGTGGGTGCGCCTCCACTATGTCTATCCCTATCCGCACGTCGATGCGGTGATCCCGCTGATGGCCGAGGGACTGCTGACCCCCTATCTGGACATCCCCTTCCAGCACGCGAGCCCGAGCGTCCTCAAACGCATGAAGCGCCCGGCGAACGAAGCGAAGGTGCTCGAACGGCTCAAGAGCTGGCGCGCGATCGCGCCCGACATTTCGATCCGCTCGAGCTTCGTCGTCGGCTTCCCGGGCGAGACCGAGGCCGACTTCCAATATCTGCTCGACTGGCTCGACGAAGCGCAGCTCGACCGCGTCGGCGCCTTCCGCTTCGAACCCGTCGCGGGCGCGCAGGCGAATGCCCTCGACGACCAGGTGCCCGAAGAAGCCAAGGAAGAGCGCTACCAGCGCATCATGGCCAAGACCGCCGCGATCAGCACCGCGAAGCTCGAAGCCAAGATCGGCCGGACGCTCCCCGTGATCATCGACGAGGTCGGCGACGCGGATGAGGACGGCAGCATCGGCGCGACGGGTCGCTCACAGGCCGACGCACCCGAAATCGACGGCCACGTCTACCTCCGCGACGTCGCCGCGACGCTGAAAGCCGGCGATATCGTCGATGTCGAAATCGAGGATGCCGACGAGCACGACCTGTTCGGGGTGGTCGCGGGCTGACGCATATATTGGAACGGCTTTTACTGTTCGATGTTACCTAGGGAACATCGAACAAAGGCCGTACCATGCACGCCAGGTCATTTGCTGCACTGCTATTGCTCGGATCGCTCGCCGCCTGCGATCGCAAGACCGAGGTTGAAGCTCCACCACGCGCAACCGACGAAGCCCCATCCCCGACGCAGAAATCACTGATCGCGGTGCCGATCAACGCCAGCACCGCCTCGCTCAAGACCGCACTCGAACGCGCAGTGCCGAAGACGCTGTGGACGATCAACAGGCGCGAGCGCGCCTGTGTCCAGCCGCAGCGGGTCAAGGTTCTCGGCAGGAAGGTCAAGGTCACCCCGCCGATCGCCTGCACGATCGTCGGCCAGGTGACGCGCGGGCCGCTCCGGTTGCGCGGCGAAGGCGACGAAATCGTCGTTGATATGCCACTCCATGCGACGGTCGCCGCACGCGATGTCGGTGGAGTGCTCAAGGGCGAGACCGCAACCGGCGCCGCTATGGCGCATGCCCGCGTCCGCATCGAACTGACTCCCGACTGGCGAACGCAGGGCAAGGCGCGGATTAGTTACGGATGGACCAAGGCGCCGGGGATCGATTTCCTCGGACGCCGGATCACCTTCACCGACGAAGCCGATGCCAAGCTCAAACCGGTGGTGCGCGATGTCGAACGCGAAGTGAACCGCGAAATCGCAAAGATCGATATTCGCAAACAGGCCGCCGACGTCTGGCGGCAAAGCTTCACCGCGCTCGAGCTCAACCACGAAAATCCGCCAGTATGGATGCGCGTGACGCCGCAGCGAATCCTGTACGGCGGCTACCGGATCGACGGGCAGCGGATGAGCCTCGATCTCGGGCTGGAAGCGATCACCGAGACCTTCGTGTCGGGCCGTCCGTCCGACCCCGCGCCAACGCCGCTACCACGGCTGGTTCGAGCAATTCCGAAGCCGCATCTCGACGTGCGCGTGCCTGTCATCGCCGATTACGCCCAGCTTCAACCCGTCGTCGACCGCGCACTCGCAAAACGGTCGCTGCGGCCTTTCAAACTGACGAAGGTCGGCCCGATGATGGTCAAATTCGGCAAGTCGACAATCTACGGCGCCGAAGGCGGCCGGATTGAGGTGGGGGTCGACGTCGACGCCAAGCTCGAGATACAATCGGGCGAGCCGACGCGCGGGCGCATCTGGATGACCGCGATCCCGGTTAACAGTCCGGGGTCGGCCAAGGTCTATTTCACTGACCTCGTCATCAATGGCGATACCGACGGTGTGGGCGGCGACCTCCTCATACTCCTCGGCCGCAGCGAAGGTTTCGCGCCGCTGATCGCCGAGGCGCTGACGCAGAATTTCACCCGCGATCTGGGTGAGTTGCAGGGCAAGATCAAACGCGCGGTCGACCAGCGGCGCGAGGGCGCCTTTGTGATCCGAACCCGCATCGACAGCTTCCAGATCGGCGAGATCAAGGCTTATGGCAACGGCCTCTATCTCCCGGTACGGATGGTCGGTGGCGCCAGCGTCGATTACCGCCCGCGGTGACACCGGCAGTGCAGTTCATATGAAAGGTTCAAAGATGCGGTCGAACTTGGTCCCTGCGCTTCTCGCCTCCGCCCTATTGTCCTGCCCCGCCATGCTGGCAGCGCAGATTGTGGGCGAACCCGTCGTAGCCTCGGAAAAGGGCATATGGATCGGAAATCTCGACCTATGCCGATCAGACCCGGTTAAAGCGGTAGCGGGGATCGAGACCCTTAGCGGATTGCCTATCGTCAGCATCACCCTCCCCGCATCGCTTCACGGCGCGTTGGAAAAATTGACCACCGCAAATATCGGCAAGCCGCTGTCGATCCGTGTCGACGGCCGGATCGTGAGCGAGCCTTATGTCAACGAACCGATCGTGAATGGGGAACTCCAGATTTCCGGCATCGATCAGGCCGAGGCCGACCGCATCGCTGCGGCCCTTCAAGGCTGCTCTGAGGAAAAGACTAGAACAGCCGGGTAATCCCGTAGAAAGCCGCCGCAACGATCGCGCTTGCCGGGATGGTGATGAACCACGCCGCGACGACATTGCCCGCGACGCCCCAGCGCACCGCGCTCGCCCGGCGCGCGACGCCGGCGCCGATGATGCTGCCGGTGATCGTGTGCGTCGTCGACACCGGGATGCCGAGCAGGCTGGCGGTGAACACCATGATCGACCCGCCGGTCGAAGCGGCGAAGCCCTGATGATGCGACAGCTTGGTGATGCGCCCGCCCATCGTCTCGATAATCTTCCACCCTCCCGACAGCGTACCCAATGCGATCGCAATGTAGCAGCTGAACGCGACCCAGTGCGGCACATGGAATTCGCCGCCGAGATAGCCGGTCGAATAGAGGAGCACCGTGATGATCCCCATCGTCTTTTGCGCATCGTTCAGCCCGTGGCTGATCGAATAGGCTGCGGAAGAAAGAAGGTGCAGCCGGCGGAATGTCGTCTCGGCGAATTTGGCGGTCGCACGGCGCAGCGCCCAACTGCTGACGAGCATAACCAGCATCGCCAGCATCATGCCAAGCAAAGGCGACAGGAAGATCGCGATGACGGTCTTGTTGAGCCCGGTCCATTCGATCCCCTCAAACCCGGCGTGTGCGACACCCGCGCCCACGATCCCGCCGACGAGCGCGTGGCTCGATGACGACGGGATGCCCTTCAGCCAGGTGACGACGTTCCAGAACATCGCGCCGACCAACGCGCCGAACACCACGGCGGGGGTTACCAGATCCTTGTCGATGATCCCCTTGCCGATCGTCTCGGCGACCTTGTGCAGTTCGGGAAAGATGATCGACAGGAAATAAGCGGCAAAATTGAAAAAGGCGGCGAAAAGCACCGCCTGCACCGGCCGCAGCAACCGCGTCGCGACGACGGTCGCGATGCTGTTCGCGGCATCGTGGAGGCCGTTCAGGAAGTCGAAGGCCAGCGCGAGGATGACGAGACCGACGAGGAGCGGAAAAGCGAGTTCGTGCATAGCTGGTTCGCTCTGACCCTATAGGACCGTTCGTGTCGAGCGAAGTCGAGACACCCATCGGCCTCGCGCCATATCGATGGGCATCTCGACTTCGCTCGATGCGAACGGGTTCTTTGCGGATGGCATGATTGTCGATTGCTTATGCGTGGTCGATGACCAGACCGTCGATTTCGTTCGCGACATCCTCGAAACTGTCGGTGACGCGTTCGAGATGACGGTAGAGTTCGCGCCCGATCAGGAAGCGGACGCTGTTCGATTGCCCATGTTCCTTGAACAGGCGCTTGAGGCCCGCGGCATGGATTTCGTCGGCATGGCCTTCCATCCGCACCAGCCGTTCGGTCAGTTCGTGAAGGCGCACCGCATTCGCCGAGATATTGCGCAGCAGCGGCAGCGCCTCGGCGGTCAGCCGCGCCGCGTCGACGATGATCCCGCCGATGTCGCGCATTTCGGGTTCGAATTCGGTGACATCGTACAGATCGACCGCGCCCGCGGTCTTCTGCATCTCGTCGATCGCGTCATCCATCGAGGCGATCAGGTCGGTGATCGCGCTGCGGTCGAACGGGGTCAGGAAAGTGCGGCGGACGGTCTGCAACACTTCGCGCGTAATCGCGTCGGCGTCATGCTCGCGCTCGATGATTTCCTGCACATGGTCGGCCATGCCCTCGCCGCCCTGCAACATGCGCGACAGCGCGTTCGCGCCGGCGACGAGCGTCGCGGCGTGGCTTTCGAACAATTCGAAGAAATTCCCCTGTCGCGGCAGCAAACGCTGAAACCATGCGAACATCCAGCTAACCCCTGTCTTGTCTGCTACATTGTGGGCGCCCCCGCGCGGTTGGGCGACGGCGCGGAAACCGCCATCGCCGAACGAGCGGATCAGCGCCTGCAAATCGGGTTCTTCCACGGCCGACGCGGCATCGCGGAACGAGAACCATTTGCGGTCGCGTTCGTCCATTTCCTTCCAGTCGGCGAGCTCGTTGGTCACGGCGAGCGGAAAAACTTCGACGTTGTACATGATCGACGCGCCGTTTGCGCGGCGCTTCCTGTATTCATAGCTGCCGATCGGCGTCGGGCAGACGGCGCCGATCACGCCCGCCTCTTCCTCGGCCTCGACCGCAGCGGCGGCGTGGCGCGTCATTCCGCTTAGCGGATTGCCCTTCGGTACCACCCAGCGTTTCGTCTCGCGCGACGTGATCAGCAGGATTTCGGTGGGCCCGTCCTGCGCCGGGCCGCCGAATCGATAGGGAAGGACAGCGATCTGGCGCAACTTGGTCAGTCCCTTTCATGGGGCAAGGCGGCGGCGCGGCCGCATGGTCATAGATTGAGCTTCGCCTCTATGACGGTTTTGTGACAGTCACAAGCGAAGCTGCGCTCGCTACCCGCACTTTCCGTAAACGTCAATTCGATTGCAAAATGCAACGTGGTGCGTAAGCTGTGTCCAAACATGGTCGGGAGACAGGATAATGGCAGGTACGGCGACGATAGAACGCCCCGCGGACGCGAAAGCTGCACCGGTCGATCAGGATGTGCTGATCGTCGGCGCGGGAATTTCGGGCATCGGCATGGCGGTGCATTTGCAAATGAACTCGCCCGACCGCAGCTTCGCCCTCGTCGAGCGCCGCGAACAGCTTGGCGGCACCTGGGATCTTTTCCGTTACCCGGGCATCCGTTCGGACAGCGACATGCACACGCTCGGCTTTGTCTTCGAACCGTGGAAGCATGAAAAGTCGATCGCCGACGGCCCCTCGATCCTCGAATATCTGAACCGCATCGTCGACGAGCGTCATATCCGCGAGCGCATCCGCTTCGACAGCAAGGTCGTTGGCGCCGACTGGGATAGCGCCGCCGCGCGCTGGACGGTGACGATGGAGGACAGCAAGGGCGCGAAATCGACCACGACCGCGCGCTGGCTCTATCTCGGGTCGGGCTATTATGACTATGACGAGCCCTTCGACGCCCAGTTCGCGGGTCGCGAGGATTTCCAGGGCCAGATCATCCACCCGCAATTCTGGCCGAAGGATCTTGATTACAAGGACAAGAAGGTCGTCGTGATCGGATCGGGCGCAACCGCGGTGACCATCGTCCCGTCGATGAAGGAAGCCGCCCACGTCACGATGCTGCAGCGCACGCCGACCTGGTATTTCATCCGGCCAGCCAAGGACGGGTTCGCCAACTTTCTCCGCAGGTTCCTGCCCGAAGAGCTCGCGTACAAGATCACGCGCTTCAAGAATGTGCGGCTGCAGGACATCGCCTTCCGCCGCGCACGCGCGAAGCCCGAGAAGGTCAAGGAATTCCTGACGAAGAAGCTGCAGGCGAGCCTCGGCGACCGCTACGATGCCAAGGCCTTCACCCCGCCGTATAACCCTTGGGACCAGCGCCTGTGCCTCGTTCCCGACGCCGATTTCTTCGAGGCGATGAAGGCGGACAAGGCGTCAGTCGTGACCGATCATATCGAGAAGTTCGATGCGACGGGTATCCAGCTGAAGTCGGGCCAGCACCTCGATGCCGATATCATCATCACCGCCACCGGGCTGAAACTCGCCGTCGCCGGCAAGATTCCCGTGCGCGTCGACGGTGCGCCCGTCGATTGGCACGATCATTTCTATTACAAGGCGTGCATGTTCTCGAACGTGCCGAATTTCTCGGCGGTGTTCGGCTATCTCAATGCAAGCTGGACGCTGCGCGCCGACATCGTATCCGAATATGTCTGCCGCGTGCTCAACCATATGCGCGACACCGGAACCACCGTCGCCACTCCGGCGCTCGCCGATCCGTCGAGCCTCGAAGAGGAAAATGTCTTCGATTTCTCATCGGGCTATATCCAGCGATCGCTGCACATCATGCCCAAGAGCACGGTCGCGCTGCCCTGGCGGCTCAGCCAGAATTATGTGCAGGACCGGATCGACATGCGCACCGGCGCGATTGCGGACGGCATTCTGACGTTCGGCAATGCACGTGCGGTGGCAGCGGCTCCCGCCGAGCTCGAAGCCGCCGAATGACCGTCAGGCGGCGCGTTTCGCGCGCCGCCGCCGGATCAGCCAATAGATCAGCCCGCCGATTGCGAGCAGCACGATCGGAACGATGATCCGCAGCGCCTTCACCCCCGCCTCATATTGATCGATGAACAGCAGTGCATCGGGACGGGTCGCGCTGCCGACGACATTCCATTCGGTGATCTGGAGCGGCGCGTCGTTCTGTGCATAGAAGCGTAGCGATACCGTCGTCCATTTGCCTTGGCCGGTTCCGACCATGACAACCTCTTCCTGTCGCTCCTTGAGCCCCGGCGTGACGTTGGTCTTCCAGCTGTAATTGGCGATCTGCCACGTCGCTTTGCCCACAGGGCATTCGCGTGGCAGCATCGGCGCAGCATCCGTTGCCGATGACGCAATCTCGGGATGCATCTGGCTCGTCATGCTTGCCGGGTCGGTGCAAAAGCGCTCGCCGATCGCGAGCAATTCCTTCTGCCGCTCGGGCTTCACCATCTTGTCGAGCGCCGTTTGAAAGCTGCATCCGCCCAACGCGAACAGCATCGCCGCCGCACAGACCGCACGATAGAAATTCCCCATCGTCTTTCCCCCACCGATGACCTTCGGCCGAGGATGGCGGATCTGGGCGCGACAATCCAGCCCTGCAAGTTCAGTCGGCGTGTTCGGGCTTGCCCTTGGTCGAACCCTTGGCGAAATCCTCGAGCTGTTTCTCGCTCATGCTGTTGGCCATCTGCTTCGACGCGCCTTTCAGCTTCGACCTGGGGGTATCGCCGCGCTTGGCGCTGAGCGCGGCACCGGCGGCTTTCTGCTGGGCTTTCGATTTTGCTGGCATGGTCTGTCTCCTTGCCCGCCCGTTAGCCATTAACGATCGTGCCGCCGTTGGGATGCAACACCTGACCCGACATATAGCTGCTGTCGTCGCATGCGAGGAACAGGAACGCGGGCGCGACCTCATTGGGTTCGCCGGGACGCTTCATCGGCGTGCTTTCGCCAAAGGTTTCGACCTTTTTCGCGGGCGCGCCGCCGCGCGGGTTCAGCGGGGTCCAGATCGGGCCCGGCGCGACGCCGTTCACGCGAATCCCCTTGCCCACCAGATTCTCGCTGAGTGACCGGGTGAAGGCAGTGATCGCGCCCTTGGTGGCGCTGTAATCGAGCAGCCCCTTCGACCCCTGATACATGGTGATGCTGGTGCAATTGATGATCGCCGTGCCTTTTTTCAGATGCGGCAGCGCAGCCTGGACCAGATAGAACATGCCGAAGATGTTGGTCGCGAAAGTCTGCTGCAATTGTTCGGGGCTGATGTCGCGGATGTCTTCGGCCGGATGCTGTTCGCCGGCGTTATTGACGAGGATGTCGAGACGGCCGAGCTTGTCGACCACCTGCGCGACGATCTTTTCGCTTGCCCGGGCCTTTCCGACATCGGCCTTGATGGCGATCGCACGGCGCCCCTCGGCTTCGACGATCGCGGCGGTCTCGACGGCATCGGCGCGGTTCTCGAGATAGACGATCGCTATATCAGCGCCCTCGCGCGCGAAGAGCGCACACACCGCGCGGCCGATGCCGCTGTCGCCGCCGGTGACGATCGCGACCTTGCCGTCGAGGCGCCCCGATCCCGGATAGCGCGGTTGCCATTTGGGAGCGCGATCGAGGTCAGCTTCCCGATCGGACGGCGGCTTGGCGATCGTCTTCGCGCTGCCCACATCGCGGCGCAGCGTCGCCGCCGCGCTCCGCTTGCCTTTCTTTTCCTTTTCGCTTTCGCCGACCTTTCCGGCCTTCGGCTGCTTCGCCATGCCCTTGTCCTCGGATTCAGTTGATGGGAAGGAAGTCGCGCGCAAACTCGTCCTTGACGGCCTTGGCAAGCGCGCCGGTCACCGGCACGTTGATCTTGTAGCTGCCCTCGGCAAAGGGCCCGACCTCATAGGGTGCGATCGCGATCGTCATGCGGTCGAGGAAGCGCCCGTCCGACGAGCCAAGCCACACCGTCTGCGCAGAGGCCGGCGGGCATTTGGCGAAGGGGCTGTCCGGCGCTTCGTCGGCGGTGATGCCCTTGGCCGCCTTGGCGCGCTTGATACCGGCGCAGAAAGCATCGCGGATCGCGGCGTCGAACGCCTCGCCGCTCTTGAACAGGTCGAGCGGTTTCAGCCGTTTGCGGCGGTTGCGGTCCCAAAGCAGCGTATCGAAATTCGTCATGCCATGCGCGCCGCCCATATAGGTTTCGATTTCGGCCGACAGGCTGAGGAAGCGCGGCGTGCTCGTCACGCGCTGCCACGTCTGCAGGTGGCTGTGGGGGCGATAGGGGAATTCGCCCTTGTCCGCCGCCGCCTTGTCACGCTGCGCCGCGGCGATCAGCGCGTCGCGCTTCGTCGTCCGGTCGCCGTCGAGCCACGCGGCAAGTTCGGGGATCGCCGCGGCGTCGCGCGGATAGGCATAGGCGAATTCGATCAGGTCGTTCTTTTCCTCGACGTTCGACGCCGGGGCGTTTTTGGCGGCGATATCGGCCGCCCCGCCGGGCGGCGCGCCGGGAACCGAAGCGGCAGCCACCTTGTCCGCCTGCGTCGGTTTCTCTTCGGAGCAGCCGGCGACCAGCATGGCTACGGCGACGAACGAAATGGCATTTTGCCAGGGCTTTGTGATTGTCATGCAGGCATAACGCCGGGAATCGACAAAATATCCCGAGCGGCCTAGCACCATGCGCATGACCGACTATTCCGACCTGATCCAGCCCGACAAGGGACAGGACGCCCGCCCGATCCACGTCGTCGACAAGAAGAGCTACGACGGGTGGCTCAAGGGTCGCAGCGCGCGCGAACGCGCCCACCTCGCCGCGGTCGGATTCAAGCCCGATGCTTTCGTCCATACGATCCTGCCCGGCGACGATCCCGAGAAATGGGCCGTCGTCACGACCGTTGCGAACGCCGAAAGCCTGTCGGCATGGTGCCTCGCCAAGCTCGGGCAAATCCTTCCCGAAGGCCGCTACCGCGTCGAAGGGCAGCAGCCGGGAAAGGCACTGTTCGGATGGATGAGCGCACAATATCGTTTCGACGCCTATAAATCGAAGCCGCCCGCGAAGGGTCCGCGCGTGCTGCTGACCAGCGACGTCGGGGCGATCGCGCCGCTGGTGGCAGAGATGCACGCAACGGCTCTCGTCCGCGATCTCGTCAACACGCCCGCCGCCGATATGGGACCCGCGGCCATCGAAAAGGCGGCCGAGCGCATCGCCAAGGCGCACGGCGGCAAGCTGACCGTCACCAAGGGCGAGGCGCTCGAGCAGGGCTATCCGATGATCCATGCCGTCGGGCGCGCCGCGGCGAAGCACCACGCACCGCGGCTGATCGAAATCGAATGGGGGAAGGACAGCCATCCCCGCGTCGCGCTCGTGGGCAAGGGGATCAGCTTCGACAGCGGCGGGCTCGACATCAAGCCTGCGGCGGGCATGCGCCTGATGAAAAAGGACATGGGCGGCGCGGCGCATGCCCTCGCGCTCGCCGAACTGGTGATGGCGCGGGGCCTGCCGGTGCGGCTCCACTGCCTGGTCGCCGCCGCCGAAAATGCCATCGCCGCCGACGCCTTTCGTCCCGGCGACGTGTTGAAGAGCCGGCTGGGCCTGACGGTCGAGATCGGCAACACCGACGCCGAAGGGCGACTGGTGCTCGGCGATGCGCTCGCGAAGGCGGGCGAAGCCAAGCCCGAGCTGATCGTCGATTTCGCGACGCTGACCGGCGCCGCGCGCGTCGCGCTCGGCCCCGACCTGCCGCCGCTCTTCGCCAACGACGATGCGCTCGCCGATGCGATGCTGGCGGGCGGGATCGACCGCGACGACCCGCTGTGGCGAATGCCGCTCTGGGACGGTTACGCCGACCTGCTCGAAACCGATATCGCCGACCTCGGCAATGCCGGCAGTTCGCCCTTCGCCGGCACGATCACCGCCGCACTGTTCCTGAAGCGTTTCGTGCCCGAGGGCGCGCTATGGGCGCATCTCGACACCTTCGCCTGGCGCCCCTCGGCCAAGCCCGGGCGTCCGAAGGGCGGCGCGGCGCTGGGACTTCGCGCCGCATGGGCGATGTTGCAGGCGCGGTACGACCGGCGCGGGAAAAGCTGAACATCTTGATAAAGCCCGCCCTGCTGGTCTAATGGCGCGCGATTGTCCGCACCTTGCGGACGTCGGGTTTCAACAGGACGGCCAGTGACAGCAGAGAGCGGTGAAAATTCAGCGGCCAATCGCGTGCGCATGGGGCGTCCCGGTGCCGCCGGCGCGGGCCGCGATCGCTTCGGCCTGACCGGCACGTCGCAGGCGTTCGATCCGCGCGTCGTCGCGATCCGCCCCGACCTAGCCGATATCGCCGTCGCGGGAACGCATTTCGCGCCGCACTATGCCGCGCCGATGATGCGCAGCGGCGTATTGCCTGCCGCATCGCTGCGCGCAGCGCCGTCGGTCGACGCCGACCAGACGAGCGAACTCCTGTTCGGCGAAGGTTTCGCCCTGCTCGACCTCACCGGCGGCTGGGCTTGGGGCTATTGCCTCGCCGACCATTATGTCGGCTATCTTGCCGCCGAAGCGCTCGCCGCGCCGATCGCGCGCACGCACCGCGTCGCGATGATCGAGGCGATGCTGCACAGCGATCCCGATGCCGCGAGCGGCGGCCCCGCCGTCCTGCCGCGCGGCGCGCTGGTCATGGGCGAGCCCCAGGGCGAATGGCTCGCAACCTCGCACGGCTATCTGCCGCTGGCGGCGCTCGTCGAGGTCGGCGCACAGGACGGCGACCCCGCCGAGCTCGCCGAACAGATGATCGGCACGCCCTATGTCTGGGGCGGCCGCACCGCGAAGGGCATCGATTGCTCGGGCCTTGTCCAGCTCGTCTGGAGCGCGGCGGGCGTCCAGCTGCCGCGCGACAGCGACCTGCAACTCGCCGCGCTCGGCGCCGACAAGGATATCGATCCGGCAGCGCTTGAGCGCGGTGACCTCGTCTTCTTCCCCGGCCATGTCGGCATCATGGCCGACGAACGCACCATCATCCACGCCAGCCGACGATGGATGGCGGTGAACAGCGAACCGCTGGCCGACGTGATCGCGCGCTCGGCTGCAAAGGATCATGATCCGCCGGTGAGCGGATATAAAAGACTGCGATAAATCATGGTGCAAACGGTTTTCATCGACGGCGCGGCGGGGACGACGGGCCTCGAAATCGCCGAGCGGCTTGCCGGCCGGAGCGAGTTCGCGCTCGTCACGCTGCCCGACGCCGAGCGCAAGGATGCGGCGCGCCGCGCAGAAGCGCTGAACGGTGCCGATTTCGTCATCCTCTGCCTGCCCGATGCCGCGGCGATCGAAGCGGTCGCGATGATCCGCAACGATCGCACAAAGGTCATCGACGCGTCGACCGCGCACCGCGTCGCGCCGGGTTGGGCCTATGGCTTTCCCGAACTGAGCGCGGCGCAGCGGGGCGCCATCGCCACGTCAACCCGGGTGAGCAACCCCGGCTGCTATCCGACAGGCTTTCTCGCGCTCGTCGCGCCGCTGGTCGCCGCGGGAATCGTCCCCGCCGATGCGCGGCTCAGCGTCAATGCGGTGTCGGGCTATTCGGGCGGCGGCAAGGAATTGATCGCGCGCTTCGAGGCCGAACCCGATATCGGATTCCGCAGTTACGGGCTGTCGCTGAACCACAAACATGTGCCCGAAATGCAGCAAGGCGCCGGGCTCGTCCACGCGCCGCTGTTCGCCCCGGCGGTCGTTCCCGTCTACCGCGGGATGCTCGTCGAGGTGCCGCTCAGCTTCGATACGCCGACCGCCGATACGGCATTCGACGCGCTCGCGGCGCATTTCGAAGGGTCGTCGCTCATATCGGTCCGCCGCGGCGATGCGAACGAATTGCTGCTGAGCCGGACCGACGAAGCGACCGACCGGATGGACCTCACGCTCTTCTCGGATTCCGCCGGCCGTCAGCTCCGCCTCGTCGCGCGGCTCGACAATCTGGGCAAGGGCGCGAGCGGCGCGTGCGTCCAGAATCTCAACATCATGGCGGGATTGCCCGAAACAGCGGGACTGCGGCTGTAAGGTCAGTGCACCGTGTCGAGGATGTCCTCGACCGACAAATAGGTGATCAGCCGCTCGATCTGGCGCCAGCGCGCGAAATGGACGTGGTTGCCGAGCACGCGATATTGCTCGGCGCGCGCCGCCGCCGCGAATCCCGCTTCTTCGCCGTGCATGCTGATCAGCGCATGGGCATCCTCGACCGCGGCGCGATCGGTGAGAAAAGGTGCGGGCAGGTGCATGGAATTCCCGGTCCGTTGCGTGGAACCGACCTGTTACACCCTGCCCCTCACCGCCTCGTTCCCAACCGTGATGAACAACCGGGTAAGGTTAATGAAAGACCCTCGACGATTAACCCTTTGGAGGTCCATCCAACCCCCTTTGACGCCGCGCTTTGCCCGTGTAGACAGGCGTCATGCGCAAGATCCTGAAATATGCCGCCCTCGCCCTGCTGCTCCTGCTGATCGCGGGGGGCATCACGCTCTACGTCATGTCGCGGCCCGACGTGGCGCGCTTCTCGACCGCCGAGCTCAGCGGCCGGGTACCGGTGATGGCGTCGCAGCGCACCGAAACCTTTCCGACGGTGAACGTTCCCGAGGCGACGAGCTGGCCGGCGGGACAGGCGCCGCGCGCCGCGCAGGGCCTCGCGGTCGCACGCTTCGCCGAGGGGCTCGACCATCCGCGCACGATGCTGGTGCTCCCCAACGGCGACATACTCGTGGCGGAATCGCAGAGCCCGCCGCGTGACACGTCGAGTGTCGAGGGCAAGGTCATGGGCAGCCTGATGGGCAAGGGCGGCACCGGCCGCCGCCCGTCGGCGAACCGTATCACCCTGCTGCGCGATGCGGATGGCGACGGCAAGGCCGAGGTCAAGACCGCCTATATCACGGGTCTCAATTCGCCCTATGGCATGGCGCTGGTCGGCAGCACGCTCTACGTCGCCAACACCGACGCGCTGCTCGCTTTCCCCTATGTCGCGGGCGAGACGAAGATGAGCGGCAAGCCCGCAAAGATCGTCGACCTGCCGGCAAAGGGCACCAACCGGCACTGGACCAAGAGTCTCGCGGCGGCGCCCAACGGCTGGCTCTATATCGGCGTCGGCGCCGACAGCAATATCGGCGAAGCCGGCATGAACCGCGAGTTCCGCCGCGCCAGCGTGCTCGAGGTGCGGCCCGAACAGAAATATGTCCGGACCTTCGCCGCGGGTATCCGCAACCCCGTCGGCCTCGGCTTCCATCCCGGCAGCAACCGCCTGTGGACCGTCGTCAACGAACGCGACATGCTCGGCAGCGACCTTGTCCCCGATTATCTGACCGACGTCACCGAAGGTGATTTCTATGGCTGGCCCTGGTATTATTGGGGCGGCTTCATCGACCCGCGCGTCGAGCCCGAGGCCGAGGATCGCCGCCAATATGTCAAGCGCCCCGACTACGGCCTCGGCGCGCATACCGCGCCGCTGGGAATGACCTTCACGCAGGGTCTCGATCTTGGCGATCGCTGGGCGAACGGCGCGCTGATCGCGCTGCACGGGTCGTGGAACCGCGAACCCGTCGCGGGCTACAGCGTCGTGTTCGTCAAGTTCGGCGCCAACGGCAAGCCGCTCGACGCGCTGCCGGTCACGCTGCTCGACCAGTTCCTTGCCAGCGACGGCAAGACGACGCGCGGCCGCCCGGCCGACGTGAAGGTCGCGAAGGACGGTAGCGCGCTGGTCGCCGACGATACCGGCGGAGTGATCTGGCGGGTGGCGAAGGCCGGATAGGCCTGTTTCGTCATCCCGGCCAAAGCCGGGATCGCAGACGGTCGAAATCGAAAGAGCGGAGCCGGTTTCGGGCGTTTTCACGGGACACGCGACGTCCGAACGCTTAGCGGTGCGGACTTAAGTTTCTCGCTGCTCGACCGGCGCCAGATGTGCCGCAGGGCTATGTCAGCGGCGAATTAATCAAATATTGAGGATGTTTCGTCATCGATAGGTCATCGAATAAAGGGGGCCTATTCATGAAAATTCTGTCCAATGCACTGTTTGCGATCGTCATATTCGGTATCCTGACACCAGCGCCCGCGCACGCTTATTTGGACGGGGCGACCGTCAGCATGGCGCTTCAGGCCCTGACCGGCGCCGTCGCTAGCGTGCTTGTGTTCGGCAAAATCTACTGGTCGAGGCTCAAGGGCATTTTCAACCGTTCGAAGATCAGCGGGCAGGATTGAACCCATGACCTTTGAGGGTGGTTCTTTCCGCGACCCGTCCGGGCGCGTGTTGCGGCACGACAAGCGCATTTTGCGTGCCATTTTCGATGGCGGCGTCGTGCAATTTCGCGCAGCGAAGGACAGCGGCGTGCTCGACGAGATGATCGGGGACGGCTGGCTTCTCCCGGCGGATATCGTCTCGGGTGACGGGCTCGGCGATCTGGCTCCGGGCGTCGCCCAATGGCTCGAGCATCCCGTGCTCGATTATATTTCCTATCCTTATGAATGGTGCTTCTCGGGCCTGAAGGCCGCGGCGCTCCACCATCTCGATTTCCATATGGCGCTGCTCGCTCGGAACTTCACGCTTTCGGATGCGACCGCCTATAATATCCAGTTCCGCGGGACCAAGCCCGTATTCATCGATCATCTCTCGATCATCCCATATGACGAGGGGTCTGCCTGGGCCGGGCAGCGGCAATTTGGCATGCAATTCCTCAACCCCCTTTTCCTGTGGGCGAAAAAGGGGATTGCCCCGCACGCCTGGTATCGCGGCGCGCTTGAGGGGATCGCACCCGAAGATCTCGCTAAGCTGTTGGGATGGAGGGACCGGCTGTCTTTCACCGTCTTGGCGCATATCGTCGGACCTGCAGCATTCGAGCGCGACCGCGTTGCCGAGGGCCTGACCGGCAAGACGCGCCGCGAAGTCAAATTGCCCAAGCAACGCCTGATCGCAATGCTTACAAGCTTGCGCGACTATATTGCCGGCCTGGCGCTTCCGACGGAAAAAACCGTCTGGGACGACTATGCGGAAAACAACAGCTATGACGACGCGCGGCGCGCCGCCAAGCATGAGTTTGTCGCGAGCGCCGTCAACGGCGCCAATCCCCGCCTGCTATACGATATCGGGTGCAACAGCGGCGAGTTCAGCCGCACCGCGCTCGCCGCGGGGGCGCAAAGCGTCGTCGGGTTCGACTTTGATCTCGGCGCGTTGGAGCGCGCTTTTGCGCACAGCGACCAAGTGGGAGCACCGATGCTGCCGCTGTGGCTCGACGCGACGAACCCCAGCCCCGCGCAGGGATGGGCCAGCGCGGAACGCCGGGGTCTGTCTGACCGCTCCGATGCCGATATGATGCTCGCGCTCGCGCTGATCCACCATCTCGCGATCGCGAAGAATGTGCCGCTCGACATGGCGGTCGATTGGCTGATGAAGCTTGCACCCGCGGGCGTGATCGAATTCCCTTCCAAATCCGACCCGATGGTTCAGCAACTGCTGCGCCATCGCCCGGATATCTTTCCAGACTATACCGAAGACGCGTTCGTGCATCATGTCGAAGCGCGCGGCCGCATCGTCCGGCAGACAAGGCTCGCGGAAATCGGGCGGCTGATCGTCGCGTATGAGCGTCGCAACTGACGCATGAGAGAGGCGCTTGGCGTGCTGGCACGCTCCCCCATCGCCGGTATGCTTATCACGCTGATCGCGATGATGGGATATTGGAGCGGAAACCGGCTGCGTCTCGGGTTCGAAAGCGTCTGGCCCACTGCGCTGGCGACGCTGATCGGGACCCTGCTGGTCACCTCGCTGTTGCGCCTGATCTGCGGCAACTGGGCCCGGGCCGGCATTGCGGCGGCGATGACCGCCTTCTATTTCTTTTACATTCCCGCGCTCCT
>NZ_DASWTD010000665.1:0-4833 GCF_036402335.1 Sphingopyxis sp.
GTGAAGGCGTCGAAATAAAGGCTGCCGTCGGGCTCCGCGATCGCCGCGAACATCGCTGCGGCGTTGAGCAGGCTGCCCAGCGCGATCAACCCCATGCACGCCATCACCAGCATTCGCAGCCTTTGCTGCGACAGACCGCGCGGGCGGCGCATCGCCTGCCCGACCACCGTCAGCACAAGGTCGCATGACAGGCCCGCAGCCATCACCAGCCACTGCGACGGATGATCGAGGAAGCCGGCGACGCCGGGTATGAAAGCAAAGGTTACGAACGCAAGGACGCGGCTGATCAGCACATAGTGCCACAGTTGGGCGACGCGCATCAGGCGTGCGACAAACTCCGGCGAATCGAACAGCGATTCGTCCCCTGCCGCGTCTCTGGCCGCCGGCCTGATACTGTTATGCCGAACCCCCAATTTTCCGATATTCCTGCCCGACTGGTCCCGCCCGACCCCTGTCCGAAAGGGGTTGCCAAATCCTTACCCGAGCCGCCTGATTTCCGCCGATATTGTGCCAAAACGGAAGGGGTTACGTTTCGGTTCGCAACTTGATAGGATGCGCCGTGCCCGCCGTCCGCCTCCTCCCGCCCGACCGTTTCTTCGACCGCAGCCAATGGTCGGCGATCACCCGCGCGTCACGGTGGCGCGGAATCTGGCTCGTCGCGCACGCGTGGATCGTCAGCGTTGCGCTGGTGGGACTGGCCGCCTGGTCGCAAAATCCCGCCGCATGGCTGCTCGCCGTCGCCTTTGTCGGCGGGCGCCAGCTCGGGCTCGCCATCCTGATGCACGACGCCGCACACGGGGCGCTGCATCCGAACCGGAAAACCAATAATTTCATGGGCCAATGGCTCACCGGTGCCGCGGTCGGATCGGACCTCATCGCGTACCGTACCTATCATCTCCAGCATCACAAATTCACCCAGCAGCCCGAGGACCCCGACCTGTCGCTGTCGAAACCCTTTCCCACGACACGCGCCAGCCTGTGGCGCAAGGTGCTCCGCGACCTGACCGGCCAGACCTTCTTCAAGCAGCGCGCCGCGCAGTTCGGATTTGCGTTCGTCGGCCTGAAAGCCATGCTGCGCGGTGAAAAGGTCGAAAAGGGCGGCAAGAGCACCAAGGCCGGGACGCCGTTCAACAAGCAGTCCGACGACGGCATGACGTCACCAACGGTCGACGTCACCGGCGCCATGGCCGTCGCGCGTGCGGTCGGTCGCTTCCTCGTCGTACAGGCGGTCCTGCTCACCGTTTCGCTCGCGTTCTATGGCTGGACGCCGTATCTGCTCTGGCTGGCGGGACTCGCTACGACCTTCCAGCTCTATCTGCGCATCCGCAACATTGCCGAACATGCCTGCACAACGACGGGCAGCGACGATCCCTTCACCCATGCGAGGACAACCCGCGCAGGCTGGATCGCCCGTGCGACGGTCGCTCCATATTGGGTGAATTATCACGCCGAGCACCACCTGTTCATGGGCGTGCCCTGCTATCGATTGCCCGAGGTGCATGCGGCGCTGGGCCGCGCCGGGCGGCACGACTCGATGACCATTGCGCCGAATTATGCCGCTGTCCTGCGGCAAGTGACCGCCAAAGGCTGACCTCTATTCGGCGACGAAGCGTTGCCCCGCACGGTCCTTGACCGTCTTTTCGGGGTCGAAGATCATCCCGTTCATCGCGACATAGACCCCGGGTGGCAAGGTCTGCGCCGCCGCCAGCGCGAAGCCGACGTTGAATTCGGCATCGCTCGCACGCACCGACGCGGGCTGCATCGCCCCCGTCATCACGATCGTCTTGCCCGCGATTCCCGCCAGCACGCGGCCGGTGACGACCATCGTGTCGGTCCCGTGCGTGACGAGGATGCGGTCGGCATCGCTCGCGGCGACCGCCGCGCGGATCGTCTCGCGGTCGGCATCGTCGAGCTCGAGGCTGTCCTTGCGCATCAGCTGCGTCACGCGGTGCGGGACATGGACATTATTCTCGCACAGCATGTCGGGGATCGCCGCGGGGCCGATCTGGAACTCCGACAAGGCGTCGAAATAGACCTTGTCGATCGTCCCGCCGGTCGTGAAAATGTCGATCATGCACATTCGTCCTGCACCGGGAGCGCCGGGGTGCCGTCGGGGGCGGCAAAGGGGCGTTTGAAGGTGAAAGCCTCGGCGGTCGGCCCATTCGCTTCGATCGTCGCGATCCGCGCCATCCCTTCTGCCACCGTCGGGCGATGCCCCGCCGGGACCCACCAGAGCGCCTGATAGGCTGCCATATGGTCGAACCACTCCTTGCGCCGCTTCATGATCGTCAGATGGTCGGGCGTCCGGTAGACATAGGCGGCAAGCGCGTCGATATCGCGCCACACCGACATGTTGGCGATCAGGTGCGGATCGTCGGTTACCGGCACGTCGGTCGCATTATTGCCGTCGCCCGTCAGCCGCCAGATGAAACCGTCGGCGGCTTCGGCGACCGCGTTCACATGGTCAAGCGCGTCCATGAAATCGCGGTTCGCGACATGGTCGGGCGGCAGGCGAAAGCGGCCGATATTGATCTGCGCGAGTTGGAAGGCGGGTTCTGCGGTCATCGAAGCCACTCCTAATTCCCGCTCGTGTCGAGCGAAGTCGAGACACCCATCGGCATCGAGCCAGGCCGAGGGGAATCTCGACTTCGCTCGATGCGAACGGAATTTACGCAAGCGCCTCGGCGATCAGCCGCCGCGTGTTGTCGATGCCGAAGAGCGCGATGAAGCTCCCCATCCGTGGCCCGGCGCTCGACCCGAGCAGTGTCTCGTAGAGCGCCTTGAACCAATCGCGCAGATTTTCAAAGCCATAGGCCTCGTTCTTGCCAATCTCGTACACGATATTCTGAATATCGTCGGCCGACGCATCGGCGGGCAGCGCCGCGAGCTTCGCGTCGAGTTCCTGCAATGCCGCGCCCTCGCCATCCTGCGGCTTGCGCCGGCTCAGCGTCGGCGCGACGAAGTCGCGGTTGTACGCCATCGCATTGTCGATCAGCCGGTCGAGCTCGGGATAGCTGGCGGCATTCGCCCCCTCGACATATTGACCGAGGTAGCGCCAGATCTGATCCTTCGACGCATCGGCACCCATCACCCCGACGAGGTTGAGCAGCAGCCCGAACGTCACCGGCAGTTCGGTCGCCGGCACATCCTGCCCGCGCGCGACATGGACATGATGCACGGGGTTGCCGAGCTTCTTGTCGTCGTCCTGCGCCGGATAATTGCCGCGCATCTGGAGATATTCGTCGACCGCCTTCGGCACGACGCCGATATGCAGCTGCTTCGCCGCCTTCGGCTCGCGGAAGGCGAAGAAAGCCAGGCTTTCCTCGCTGCCATAGCTCAACCATTCCTCGATCGAGAGGCCATTGCCCTTCGACTTCGAAATCTTCTCGCCCTTTTCGTCGAGAAACATTTCGTAGATCAGCCCCTCGGGCTTGCGCCCGCCGAGTGCCTTGGCAATCTTGCCCGACTGGACGCCGCTGTCGGTCAGATCCTTGCCATACATCTCGTAATCGACGCCGAGCGCGACCCAGCGCATCGCCCAGTCGACCTTCCACTGCAGCTTCGCGCCGCCACCGAGGATCGAGTGCGTGATCGTCTCGCCCGCGTCCTCGAAAGAGACGAGGCCGGCATCGGCATCGACGACGGTCACCGGCACCTGCAGCACGATCCCCGATGTGGGGCTCACCGGCAGGATCGGCGAATAGGTCGCGGCGCGCTCGGCGCGCAGCGTCGGCAGCATGATGTCGAGGATGTCTTGATTATGGCGGAGGACATTGCGCAGCGCATCGTCGAACGCGCCCGCCTTGTACCGCTCGGTCGAGCTCACGAATTCATATTCGAAGCCAAAACGGTCGAGAAACTCGCGCAGCATCGCGTTGTTATGATGTGCAAAACTCTCATACTTCCCGAACGGATCGGGAATAGCGGTGAGCGGCTTGCCCAGATATTCGCGCAGCATGTCGCCGTTCGGCACATTGTCGGGAACCTTGCGCAGCCCGTCCATGTCGTCGCTGAACGCCACGAGCCGCGTCGGCGCGCCGCCCGTGATCGCTTCATAGGCGCGGCGAACCATCGTCGTGCGCAGCACTTCGTTGAAGGTACCGATATGCGGGAGGCCCGACGGGCCATAGCCGGTCTCGAAAATGATCGCTTCGCCTCCGGGCTTGCCCTCCGGATAGCGTTTGACCAGCTTGCGCGCTTCCTCGAACGGCCAGGCCTTGGACGTTTGCGCGGGTTCGCGCAGCGAAGGATGAAGGTGCAAGTCAGTCATGCCGCGCCCATAGCGGCAAGAAGCGGGGATGGGAAGAAGACCGCGCCGGCCATCTTCCCGTCGCCCCCTATCCCCGCGGCTGCACCGCCGGCATGAAGCTGCTCTTCCGCAGCAGTCCCGCCGACACGAGCGACACCAGCAAGGCAACCGGGAATATCTCGGTCAGCGTCAGTGCCATGCGGAACAGCGGATTTTTATATTGCTCCGCCATCGCCCCCATCTCAGCCGAAAAGGCCGCTATCTCGGCCGCTGGTTTGCCGGCGGCGCGCATATCATCGACGCTCTGGGCGATATAGTCCGCCATGAACGTCCCGCCGGTCTGCCACATATAGAGTTCCCAGCCGAGGACATAGAACAGCGCCGCGACAAGACCGATACCAAGCCCGACGCCGAGCGCCTTCCAGAAGCCGATCACACCGCCTAGGTTGATATCGCGGTAACGCTTCACGCCGATGAAAACGAACAGCAACGCGACCAGCATCGACAGATAGCCGGCGACCATGCCCATCGTGCCATGATCGGCGACGAAGGTAATGCTGATGAACATGCCGATGATGACGATG
>NZ_DASWTD010000666.1:0-5827 GCF_036402335.1 Sphingopyxis sp.
GTCGGTCAACACCGACAGCGAGAGCGCCGATTATGCGCGGATCGATGCTGTGCTGGTGGAGGCGCTACGCCTGCGCCCGGCGATGCCCTTCGCCCCTGCGGAAGCTTCGATGGATCCTTCGCCCTGGCTTGGCAGATATGTGCCTGCCCCTAGCCGCTTCGCGATCCAGAGCTATCCCGATCTCCTGACCGGCGGCTTCTCGCTGACTTCGCACAGCGGCGGCTTTGCGCTCACGCCTTTCATGGGCAGCGCGATCGGTCTCGCTCCCGCCGGCGGCCATCTGCTCCGCGCCGACGGATGCGTGGCACCGTCGCACATCCTGTTGCGCGATGCAGACGGGACGCCGATGCTGAGCGACGGAATGCGAAGCTTCCGGCTGATCGGCACGGCCGAACTGACCTTGCTCTGGCTGGCGCTCGGACTCGGCGTGGCCGGGCTCCTCTATTTTCTGGTCGTGGCGCCGATTCTGGCGTGGCGACATGGCCGCGCGGTGATCGGGCCGGGAACCGGAGGTGTGCTGGGGCTCGTGGGCGCAGCGCTGGTCTTCCAGCGCCAGTCCTTCGCCAGCCTGGGCGATTCGAGCCTCGCGAACATGGCGCTTGCCGCAGCTACGCTTCTGCTTCCGCTTGCGATGGTGTGGCAGGCTATCGCCGCGATCGCCGCGCGGCACATGCATTGGCGCCCGACATTGATCGCGAGCCTCGTGGTGCTGGTACTTTGCGCGACGCTCGCCGCGCATGGGCTGATGCCGCTCATGCTGTGGCGCTAGCCGGGGAGATCGATCTTGACCTTTTCACGATGGCAAGCCGCACCACGGCCTTTGGCAAAACTTTCCGGCTGTGATGGGGTGCACAGAATGTCCCGGTGATTTTCATATCCGTTTGAAACAGCTAAATATTTGGAGCCGATATCATGAGAAGCACCCTTCTTTCCCTGACTGCTTTGCTGATCGTTTCGACACCGGCAGCCGCGAAGAAACAGCCTGCCGAGCCGCCTGCGCCTGCGGCGCAACCCGCCAAGCCGGGGCCCAAGGTCCATGTCTCGGAAGCGGTCGATACCAGCGAATGCATGTCGGTCGCGTCGAAGAAGAGCGGGCTGGGCGGTCTTGTCGGCGGCATCGTCGGCCTTGTCGCGGGCGACGCCACCGTCGCGATGGCGGGCGCCGCGGCGGGCAGTATCGCTGCCGACAAGATCGACCGCAAATCGGGCTGCGCGCCGAAAGCGGCGATCGCCGGTGACGAGGGCGCAATGAAGAAGGGAGGAAAGAAATGATCCGTTCCTCCTCCCATACCGTGCCGCGCGGCAGATCATGGCCTCTTCTCGCCGGTATCGCGATGGCGGCGGGCGCGGCGCTGTTCCTCCTGGCGCGGCCCGAACCTGCGCTTGCCGAGAATGGCTGTCCCTTCGGTCATATGCCGGTCCAGGAAAGCTACCAGCAGAATGGAAACACCTATCAGCGCGTGATCTGCGTGCCCGGCGGCAGCGAACAGGCCGCGGCGGCGGGGCCGGCAGCCCCGCCGCCGCCCAAATTTACCGTCGACAAGGCATTTGGCGCGCTCGCCTACGACAGCGCGAATGCAAGCTGGTCGACCGGCAATTACTATCGCTCGGAGAAAAAGGCCGCAGCAGGCGCGCTTGCGCATTGTCGCGAAGTCGCGGGCAGCAACTGCTCGCTGATGCTCAGCTATTCGAACCAGTGCGCCGCGGTAGCGCGCGCGGTAAGCAAGGGCGCCGCCGTTCCGGGAAGCGACAGCGCCAATACCGGCAGCTCGAAGGAAGAGGCCGAAGCCAATGCGGTCAAGGCCTGCCGCAGCGACTGGAGCACGAACAGCTGCACCGTCATCCTGTCCGATTGCAGCCATCACAGCGTCCGTCAGGTCCAGTGATGACGGGTGCGGGACGGATATGGCCAATGGAGAATCACATGAAGAAGATCGGGCTGGCCTGGGCGGTCTTGATGACGGGCGTGTCGTCGACCGCCGCGGCGGGCGACTGGTGGCTAGTCCATAGCGGCGGTACGAAACCGGCCCGTGTGTCGGTCGCGGTCGAGGAGGGCAGCATCCGGCCGGTCCCTTTCGCCGATAATATGTACAGGCTCGAGAGCATCGTCGTTCTCGAGGGCGCGAAGCAGCCGGCATGGGTCACCTCGAATGTGACGGTCGATTGCAACGCCCAAAAGATCAAGGAAGAGCTGATTCAGATCACGCCGCGCGGCGGCGCCCTCCAGCGCGCGCCCGACCGTCCGTTCCGCGCATTCGAGGACGAAGCCGACGCCAGGGTCGCAGCCTTCGCCTGTTCGATGGGGTCGGCGAGCGAAGCGGCGCGCGTCGCGATGCGCAAGGAAATGGCGGGCGGCATCCGCTATCTCGGCGATCTCACGATCATCGGGGTCGAGGAGCGGGTCTGGGCTTCGCTCTGGGCCGACGGCAAGCGTCCAGCCGATGCCAATGTCCGCTCGATCGAGGAGCAGGAACGCGTTCTGGCAGACCTTGCCGAACGGCGGAAGCGTGCGCTGAGCGAGGCCGGAGCCGTGGCCGATCGCGTCATGGCGACCGAGGCGGCAGAACGCGAGGAGAGAGACCGGTTCGCGGCGCGCGAGAAGCGCGAGCCGGTGCCTGTCCGCCGCAGCCTTGAACCGTGGATCGGACATCGCGATACCGAACTGGTGAGCCGTTGGGGCACGCCGACGCGCTACGAGGACGAGGGGGCCCGGCGTCTCGTCCATTATTATAGGACGAGCGCTGTCACGGGTCCCGATCCCTCCGGAGGCTGCGGCGCGGGCAATATGCATGTGCCCGATCCGAACTCGAAAAACGGCGGCATGATGTGTGTCGGGGGCGGACCGGCCCGATCGGACACCGCGATCGATTGCACCGCGAGCTTCGAGGTCCGCGGCGGCACGATCGTCGACTATTTCACGAGAGGCAGCTGCGCCGCGGTACTGGGCCGGTGAGACTGATGGGCAGGCCAGTCAATATTTTGCAACGCCGCCCCGCATCTCCGTCCCGAAATGCCTGCAGGAGACCGAATTTGCGCTTTGACTGTCGCATTGCCTTTCGCTTCACGAGCCTCATCCTTTCGGTCGTAGCCGGCGCTGCGGCACCCGCTTTCGGGAAAATATCTCAGGAACGGCCCGCATTGCGGGTGCCGCCGGTCGAGGAAGAACGATCGCCGTCGGAAAAGCTGGAACTGGCAATCCGCAACCTTTTCGAACTGCTCGCGCATCCTGACCCAAGCTATCAGCCTTTCGTCCATTTTACGGAGCGGACTCGCCTGTTCTTTGTCGTCACGCAACCCGGCGGTCTTGCCGAGACAAAAATGTTCGAAGGGGAACCGGCGCGCCGCTCGCTCACCGCGATGTTCGGCCCGAAGCCGGATATTTCCTTCTCATTCGGCCAGCCGGAGGTCGACGTCGACGGCGCGTTCGGCCGCGCCCGACTGAGGATCATGGTAAAAGGAGGGGCCAAGTCCCCCGATTGCGGATTCGCCTATGTCGATGCGGTGCTCGCACCGCCCGGCAAATGGGCGCGAGCGGCCACGCAAGGGCAATGGCAGTTCACGCAGGTCACCGTGTCGTTCGAAAAAATCAGTCTCAAGCCATGCCCGTCCTGACCGCTGGTCCGAGCCGGGGACGCGCCATGGGCACGCGTTGCGAAAGCAATATCAAAAAGAGGACCAACACATGTTTCGCACAGTAGCAACACGCAAGATCGGACAGCTTCTTGCTGTCACGCTGGCCTGGTGTCTCTGGCCGACATCGGCCGAGGCGCAGGTCTATCCCTGCAGCGGCCAAGGACCAGGCCCCGGAGAAAGGGCGGTCGGGTCGGCCCCGCCCCCGCCCAATTCGCCCCAGGGAACTCCGCCCTTGCTGCTGTGCACGCGCGACGGCGGCGGCATGTCGGCACCGTACCCCTCGGGCCCGACAAACAGCCATGCGGCGATCGGCTGGCATCCCGACGTCGCCGACATCTGGGTGGACGGCAATTACATCAACGGCGCCTGGGCCCCAAAGCAGGAGGTGGTCTGGATGTGCAACAACATGATGGGTGCGCTGGGTGCCGGCTGCGAGGTCGCCACCTCATGGTCCAACTCTTCGATGACCGTCTTTCGCGACAAGGAAGGCTATTTTTATACCGGGTGGAACGGCGAAGGCGGGGCGGACCGAAAGCGGGTTTTTGCTGAATGCTCGGCCAAGCAATTGTTGCCCTGCGAGGTCTTTGCGACCGTTCGCTCCAGCTCAGGCAAAAAGGAGCCCAAGCCCGGCGCGCGAAAGCTGTATGCGGCGGCGGCGGCCGTAAAGGGCCGCGATGGCTATGACGGAAGACTCTATATCGTAAGCGGATTTCAAACGGCGAGCGGCGTATCCGCTGCTGCCCAAAAAGCCTGCTCCGATATGGCAAAGCGTCCGTGCGAGACCCGGGCGCTGTCCGGTAACGGATTTATTCAGGCGTATCGACTGAACGATAACGACGACCGGGCGACCGCCGAGACCTCGGCCAAGCGCGCGAAGCAAGCGGCGGAGCTCGACTGCAAGCAACAGCGTGCGACGTGCAAGCTGCAGGCTTCGTTCGACAGCCGCAAGCCCGGACTGTTCGTTCACGACTTCGCGACCGGATATACGCACAAATAACCGGGTCATCTTTCACTTCCACATTTTGACATTCATCTTGAAAAGGAGATGTTCGATGCGTTTCTTACAATATGTCGCGATTGCCGGCCTCGTAACCAGCCTTGGCGCCGCCGGCATCGCACCTGCCTCTGCCCAGTTGATCGACGCCGGCCAGCAGGCAATGATAATGCACCAGGGCAATTTGCTGGAACAGCAGACCGCGCCGAATCGAGGCAAGCCGGCCAAAGGCAAGTCCACGAAACGCGGGGCGACCGTCAAATCGACGCGGTCCCATCAACGCGCATGCGCCGCACGCTATCGTAGCTATGACTCGCGGACCGATACATTTTTGGCGCGGCCGGGCGTTCGATTGCGCTGCAAACTCTAGCCAGCAGGGCGAGCCTGGCGCTGCAGCATAGCGCTTTCCCGGAGGTGGCTGCGCCGAGTTCGTGCGCATTGACAGCAGTTTGATTACGCTGCCTGATCCCGGCGGCATAATCATCGATTGTCATGCCCACCGCCGACCAGGCAGGGAAGCCCGCGGGATTCATTCCGGCTGTTTCGGGAGATCGAATTCGATCATTGGGGATTCGCGGCGATCCAGTCTTGCGCGGTGGGGTATCCCTGCTCCGCCGCGATGCCGATAAGACGCCGCCCTTCGACCGGATCCCGGGCTCCGCACTGCGTGCCGGCGATGAGGCACGTGCCGATCCGGAAGTGCGCTTCGGGGTTCCCGCCGGCTGCGGCCTGGCGATAGAGCGCGATTGCCAGCGCCGGATCGCGCGTGACGCCCAGGCCTTTTTCATGGAGGATGCCAAGCCTGACCTGCGCATTCGCATAACCCTGATCGGCGGCGCGCCGATACCAACGGGCCGCTTCGATGTGATTCTGCACGACACCGAGGCCCTTTTCATAAATCAGTCCAAGGCCCGTCTGAGCATCGAGGCTGCCCTGGTCGGCGGCGAGCCGGAACAGACGCGCCGCCTCCTTATAGTCCTTAGCGACGCCGAGGCCTTCCAAGTGCAATATGCCTAGATTTGCCTGTCCATCCCCATCACCGCTGTTCGCTGCACGGCGAAAGAGCTCAGCTGCTGCTGGGTAATCAAGGGGCACGCCGGAGCCGGCGACATGAAGAAGGCCAAGGCCAACCTCTCCCACGGGGTTCTCCTGATCAGCCGCAAGCCGGAACCAGCGAGCCGCCTCGACGTGATCCCGATC
>NZ_DASWTD010000667.1:0-3212 GCF_036402335.1 Sphingopyxis sp.
CTCGCACTGGGATCGCTTGCGCCGGGGCGTTACACGCTCGCATTTTCGGTGGCCGCCTATTTCCGGGGGATAGGGGTGGTGCTTGCGGAGCCTCCTTTCCTCGACATCGTGACCATCGATTTCGGCATTTCCGGCGACGGCGGTCATTACCATGTCCCGCTTCTCGTCTCGCCCTACGGCTACTCGACTTACCGGGGGAGCTGACGCGATGCTCGAACTTGGCGAATGGCTCAATCTTGCGATCCGGTGGCTCCACCTGACCGCCGGTATCGCGTGGATCGGCTCTTCCTTCTATTTCGTGTGGCTCGACAATCATCTCAAGCCGCCGGCACAGGGCGGTGCGTCGGGCGAACTCTGGTCGGTCCATGGCGGCGGCTTCTATCACAATCAGAAATATCAGGTCGCCCCGCCGCAGATGCCGGCGGAGTTGCACTGGTTCAAATGGGAGGCTTATTTCACCTGGATCAGCGGTTTTTCGCTGCTCGTCGTCATCTATTATTTCGGCGCGCAGAGCTTTCTGATTGATCCGGCCAAGGCCGCGCTGACGCCGGCCCAGGCGATCGGAACGGGATTGGCGTCGCTCGCGAGCGGATGGATCTTCTACGATCTTCTTTGCCGATCACCGCTTGGGCGGCACAACCGGATCGTTGGCGTCCTGTGGTTCCTGTTCTTGCTGGCGGCCGCGATCCTGCTCGACCATCTTCTCAATGCCCGCGCCGCCTATATTCACGTCGGCGCGATGATGGGCACTGTCATGGCGGCGAACGTCTTTTTCATCATCATTCCGAACCAGAGGAAGGTGGTTGCCGATCTGGTCGCCGGGCGCCAGCCCGATCCGGCTCTCGGAGCGGCGGGGAAGAGGCGCTCGCTTCACAATAATTATATGACCCTTCCCGTGCTGTTCATCATGATCAGCCATCATTATCCGATGACCTACGGCGCCGAGCGGCCCTGGCTGGTCCTGGCACTGGTCGGCCTGACCGGGGTCGCCGTCCGCCATATCTTCAACCTGAGACACCGTGCGGCGAACCTTCGTCTGGCAATCGTGACGGCGGTCGTGCTCGCTTATGTGACGGTCGCATATGTCTCGATCGAGAAGGAAGCGCGCGCCGGCACGAGCGTGGCCGGAGCAAACGTAACCGGCGCTGATATCCAGCCGATTCTGACGACGCGTTGCGCCTCCTGCCACAGTGCCCGACCTGCCAATCCGGCCTTCTCCTCGCCGCCACTCGGTATCGTCCTCGATGATTATGACGATGCGCGCGCCTATGCCGAGCGGATCAAACGGACAGCGGTCGATTCCGAGTCCATGCCGCTTGGCAACGCCACGGGCATGACATCCGAGGAACGCGTGCGACTCGGCGCATGGATCGATGGAGGCATGCCGAAATGATCCGTTTCCTTCTGGATGGCGAGCTGATGGAAGTCGAGGTAGAGGCGACCGAAACAGCGCTCGATCTCATCCGCTATCGTCTAGGAAGAACCGGCACCAAGGAAGGGTGCGCCGAGGGCGATTGCGGTGCTTGCACGGTGCTGCTCGGCGAACGGGCGGAAACCGGACTCGCCTGGCGCGCTGTGAACGCCTGCATCCTGTTTGCGCCGATGCTTGACGGCAAGGTTCTGAAGACGGTCGAGAGTCTCGCCGGCGGAGGAGTGCTCGCGCCGATCCAGTCCGAGATGATCGAGCGGCACGGTTCGCAATGCGGTTTTTGCACGCCGGGCTTTGTGATGAGCCTGCACGGTCGTGCGATCGGCGCGCTGGGAACGGCGGATCGCAGCGTGGCCGACATCCTGTCGGGAAATTTGTGCCGCTGCACAGGCTATGGCCCGATTGTCGCAGCGGGTGAAGCCGTGGCAGTCCAGCCCGGTGACGACAGCGCCGACCTGAAGGCCCTTGCCGGCATCGCGCCCGCCGAAGCAGGGAAGGGATGGTTCGCGCCCCGGACCGCCGATGCTTTGGCCGCGCTGCTCCTGCAATATCCCGACGCAAGGATCGTGGCGGGCGCGACCGATGTCGGCCTGTGGGTTACCAAGCAGCAGCGCGACCTCGGCACTGTCATTTTCATCGGTGACATTGCTGAACTGCGCGAGATTTCATCCTCCGCGGGCGGACTTAGGATCGGAGCCGGCGTACGTTATTCGGAGGCTTGGGATGCGTTGACGGACATACACCCCGCGCTTGGCGAGCTGGTGCGCCGTATCGCGGGCACACAGGTGCGCAACGCTGGCACGATCGGCGGCAATATCGCTAACGGCTCGCCGATCGGGGATACGCCGCCGGCGCTGATCGTCCTCGACGCACAGCTGACGCTCCGCAGCGGAAAGGACCGCCGGACGATCGCGCTCGAGCAGTTCTTCATCGAATATGGGCGCCAGGACCGCGCCGCCGGCGAGTTCGTGGAGAGCATTTTTGTGCCGCGCCCGGCAGCAGACACGATGTTCGACGTGATCAAGCTGTCGAAGCGGTTCGACAGCGATATTTCGGCTGTATGCGGGGCTTTCGCGCTCAGGATTGCCGAGGAGCAGGTCATTGCCGCGCGGATCGCCTTCGGAGGCATGGCCGGCACGCCGAAGCGGGCATTGGCCTGCGAAGCGGCGCTTGTCGGGAAAAGGTGGAGCGCGGCAACCGTCGAGGCGGCCGCCGCGGCGCTCGTGCAGGATTATGCGCCGCTGACAGATGCGCGGGGCAGCTCGGCCTATCGCATGACGGTCGCTGCCAATCTGTTGCGCCGGATGTGGTTGCGGTCGAGCCGTCCCGGCGAACCGGTGTCGGTGCTGGAGAAGGGGCTGGCCTATGGCTGATGCGGGGATCGGAGCGCGGGGTGTCGTCCATCGGGACCAGCCGCATGACAGCGCGCGCGGCCATGTCACAGGCGCGGCACGCTATATCGACGATCTGCCGCAGGTGCCCGGATTGCTGCACCTTGCCTTCGGTCTGTCTCGCGCGGCGCATGCGCGGATCGCGGACATCGATCTTGCCGCGGCGCGCGCGGTGCCGAGCGTCGTTGCCGTTCTGACCGCAGCGGACATCCCGGGCGAGAATAATGTCGGACCGATTTTCCATGACGATCAGTTGCTCGCGACAGAAGAGGTCCATTATGTGGGGCAGCCTATCTTCCTTGTCGCCGCGGAGACCCGCGAGGCCGCCCGGCGCGCCGCCAAGCTTGGCGTCATCGGCTATGAAAGACTGCCTGTCGAACTGACCATCGCCG
>NZ_DASWTD010000668.1:0-4808 GCF_036402335.1 Sphingopyxis sp.
GGCGAGAACCGCGAGCGAATTCGCCACCCAATGCGCGCCCGCCTGCGCGATGGTGAAGCAGAGCAGCGAATCCTGCACCTGCGCGGTAACAAGCGAACCGCCCTTGCCGTCCGACAGCCAGTCGACCGCGCGCACATCGGCATCGGCGCCGAGGCCGAAGCTGACGATATGCGCCGCATGTTGCTCCGCCTTCGCGCGGAGCCGCCCATAGTGCGGACTGTCGAAGGGGACGATCGCAGTGCCGCCGGGTTCGAGCCCCTCGAAAATCTCGCCCTTCGCATCGGCGATCGCTTCTTCGCTGCCGAAATATTCCATATGTGCGGGAGCGATGGTGGTGACGATCGCCACATGCGGACGCACCATGCGCGTCAGTTCGGCGAGTTCGCCCGCGTGGTTCATCCCCATTTCGAAGACGCCGAAATCGGCGGTCGAGGGCATGCGCGCGAGGCTCAATGGCACGCCGACATGGTTGTTGTAGCTTTTGACCGAGCGATGCACCCTGCCGGGGCGGAAGCGGTCGAGCGCGGCAAACAAGGCTTCCTTCGTCCCCGTCTTGCCCGCCGAACCGGTGACGCCGATGATGCGGCCATGGCTGCGCGCGCGCGAAGCAGCCCCGAGCGCGTTGAGCGCCGCGGCGCTGTCGGCGACGCGAACGTGCGGATGATCGATGACATTTTCGCAGACGATGCCCGCAGCGCCCGCAGCGATTGCCTTGTCGATGAAGGCATGGCCGTCGGCGACTTCACCCTTCATCGCGACGAACAGGTCGCCCGGCGTGACTTCGCGCGAATCGAAGGCGACGCCCTGCACCGTAAAGTCGGCGCTGGCCGTGCCGCCGGTGGCCGAAGCGATGGCGCGCGAGGTCCAGAGCGGGTTCATGCCGCTTCCTCGCGCGCGACCGTCACGTCGTCGAAGGGAATGACGCGCATGTCGTCGCCCCGGCCGACGATCTGGCCCTGTTCGTGGCCCTTGCCCGCGATGCAGATGATGTCCTCGGCGCGTGCTTCGGCGATCGCGGCGGCGATCGCAGCGCGCCGATCGCCGATGACCTGCGCGTCCGGCGCGCCCTCGGCGATGGCGGCGCGGATCAGCGCTGGGTCCTCGCCGCGCGGATTGTCGTCGGTGATAATCGCCACATCGGCCTTGGCGGCGGCAACCCTGCCCATTTCGGGGCGCTTGGCCTGATCGCGGTCGCCGCCTGCGCCGAAAACGAGGATCAGGCGGCCGGTCGCATGCGGGCGCAGCGCGTCGAGCGCAGCCTCGATCGCGTCGGGGGTATGCGCATAATCGACATAGATCGGCGCACCGGTGCGGGTAATCGCTGCCCGCTCGAGCCGCCCGCGCACCGGCTGGAGCCGTGCCAGATTGCCGAGTGTCTGGGCGATATCGCCGCCGGTCGCGATGACGAGGCCCGCCGAAACGAGCGCGTTCGCAACCTGATAGGCACCGATCAGTGGCAGCGTGACCTTTTGCGCCATCGCACCTGCCTGAATGAGCAGCGACTGGCCAAGCTGGGTCGGCGCGCGCGAGACGAGGCGCAGATCCTCGCCATGCTCGCCGACGGTCAGGATGCGGATGCCGCGCTGCTTCGCTTCATGTTCGGCCGCTGGCGACCACATGTCGTCGTTCCAGATCACCGCCGTGCCGTCTTGCTCCACGACTTCGGAAAACAGCCGCATCTTGGCCGCGAGATAGGCCTCCATAGTGCCATGATAGTCGAGATGGTCGTGGCTGAGGTTGGTGAACGCCGCCGCCTTCACCGGCAGACCCTCGGTGCGATACTGGTCGAGCCCGTGGCTCGACGCCTCGAACGCCGCGTGGGTGACGCCCTCGGCAGCGAGGCCCGACATGTTCGACAGGAAGGTGACGATATCGGGGGTCGTCAGGCCGGTCGAGGCGCTGTCCTGCGAGGTCGTAATGCCGAGCGTCCCGATCGACGCGGCGTTGAAGCCGGCCATGCGCCAGAGCTGGCGCGTCATCTCGACAGTCGACGTCTTGCCATTGGTCCCGGTCACCGCAACGCAGGTCGCGGGGAAGCGGTGGAAGAAGCGCGCCGCGATATGCGCGAAGGCACGGCGTGGATTGGCATCGGCGATATGGACCGCGCCCGCAACCCGTGCTTCGGGTCGCGCGACGACGGCGATCGCCCCTGCCTCGATCGCGGCGGCAATGAAATCCTCACCGTTGAATTTTTCGCCGACGAAAGCGCCAAAGACTGTTCCCGGCGCGACCTTGCGATGGTCGATGGCGAGGCCTGTCACGACCGGGTCGGCGCCCTCCCGCCCTTTATCTTCGAGCAGCGCGGACAGGCGCATTATTCCGCTTCCCCGTTTCTCCACAGCAGCGGGGTGAGTTCGGAAACATCGACATCGCGGCTTTCGTCGGGGAATACGCCGAGCATCGGACCGGCGCGCATCACGACCTTCTTGACCACCGGTGCCGCGGTAAAGCCCGCCGTGCGCTGGCCCGAACTATAGGCATTGCCCTTGGGCTCGTCGATCATCACGACCACGACGTAGCGCGGATTGTCCATCGGGAAAGCCGCGGCAAAAGTCGAGACGAGCGAATGGCGGCGATAGCCGCCGGCACCGGGCTTTTCGGCCGACCCGGTCTTGCCGCCGACGCGGAAGCCGGGTGCGTCGGCCTGCCGGCCGGTGCCGTCCGAAACGATCAGGCGGAGGAGCTGGCGAATCCGGGCGCTCGTCGCCGCCTTGAACACGCGGCGGCCCTGCGGCGGCGCCTTGTCGCCGAGCTTCATCAGCGTTGCGGGGCGCCAGATGCCGCCGTTGACGAGCGCGGCATAGCCGCTCGCGAGGTGCAGCGGGGTGACCGCGATACCGTGGCCGTAGCCAGTGGTCATCGTCGTGAGCCGGCCCCAGTCCTTGGGCCACAGCGGGAAGGCGCGTTCCTTGAGTTCGATATGCGGACGGCCGTCGAATTCGAGGCTGCGGAACATCGCTTCCATCTTGTCGCGGCCGAGTTCGTCGGCGATGCGCGCCGTGACGATGTTCGAGCTGTGGATCAGCGTTTCGGGCACGTTCAGCCAGCGCCGCGACGGATGGCTGTCGCGGATCCTGAAGCCCGCGATCGCCAGCGGCTGGGTCGCGTCGTAGCGGCGCGCCATGCTGGTCACCGTGCCGGCGTCGATCGCCGCGGCGACGGTGAACGGCTTGAAGGTCGAACCGAGCTCGTAGAGATTATAGGTGACGGCGTTGCGGCGCGTCGCCGGATCGCTGCCGGTCAGCTTGTTCGGGTTGAAGGTCGGCAGCGAGGTCATCGCCGCGACTTCGCCGGTGTGGACGTCGAGAATGATGCCGGCGCCGCCGATCGCCTCGAGATTGGCGACCGCAGCGCCGAGTTCGCTTTCGAGCACGCCCTGCACGCGCGCATCGATCGACAGCGCGAGCGGGTCACCGCGGGTCGCCTTGTCGATCAGCCGCTGATCGAAAGCGCCCTCGACGCCGGTAACGCCATGCCCCTCGGCATTGGTGAAGCCGAGCACATGCGCCGCGAGAGTGAGCTGCGGATAGAGCCTCTCCTTTTCACGCGGAAAATCGAAGCCGACGTCGCCGATCGCGTTCACCGCCGCGACCTGATCGGGCAGCGCGCGACGCCGGATATAGGTCGGGCGCCCGCCGCTGACCTTGGCAAGCAGTTCCTCGCGCGGCGTATCGGGGAATATCTTGTGGAGTTCGTCGGCCAGATACTGCTTGTTGTTGAGCAGCTTCGACGGGACGACGCGGATCGAATAGCCGTCGATGGTACGCGCGAGCGGCACGCCGTTACGATCGACGATATCGGCGCGCGCGGGCACGAAAGCCGTCGCCGCGCCGCGGCTGGACGAGGTATCGAACAGCGCGAAATAGAGCAGGCGCATCGAGACGAGGAGAAAGGCGGCCCCGAACAACAGCATCAGGATCATCAAACGCTGCTGCGCGGTCAGCAATATCTGCTGCCGCACACCAGCGGTACGAACCCGGGTCGGACGGACGACCAGCGTGTTCATCGGGCGGACTTTCCTCCCGCTGCTTCGACCGCTGCCGCGCGCTTGAGATCGGCGAGCGTCGATTCGGCGAGCAGCTGATCCTCGATCATCTTCAGTTGTTCGCGGCGGCGCGTCGGGGCCATCCGCGGCGTCACGTCGCTGCGCACCGCGGTCTCGGCCTGCGCGAGAACGATGGGCTTTTGCGCCGCAGGCTTGCTGGCGACCGGGTTTGCCTTCGGTGCGGCGCTTGCAGAAACGGCCGGCGCCGCGACAGGCGAGACCATCGCCATCAGCACCGGCGCTACCTCGTTGGCGCCACGCGCGCGCGGCAGACGGTCGAGCGAGGCGAGCTGGCGTTCGTTCGAGAGATACTGGCCCGCGTCGGGCGCCGAATAGCCGAAGGTGTCGGCATTCCACTGTTCGAGCTGGCGCATCGAAGCGCGTACCGCGAGTTCGGATTCAAGGTAGCGGATATTGTCGCGCGTCCGGTCGATCTGCCGTTCGATGCGCGTCAGTTCGCTGCGCGTCGCCGCGACCTTGAGCGACACGGGGTAAAGCATCATCGCGAAGATGAGCACGAGCAGGACCAGGCCGATTCCCTGGAGCTTGCGGGCCGCCATCAGCATGACATTGCCTCCTTCATCGTCGAATGGGCCGGAGCAGCGGTCCGGATCGCGCTACGCAGTGTCGCCGAGCGGGCGCGCGGGTTGCGTGCCTCTTCGGCCTTGCCCGGGCGCACCTTGCGCGCCGGAGTTTCGAAGGTTGCGGCCCGCGCCAGAGGAGTCGTCGGCGCGGGCCGGTGACGCGAACCCGCGGCATCGCC
>NZ_DASWTD010000669.1:0-3124 GCF_036402335.1 Sphingopyxis sp.
TGCTGCCGGGAAGATGGTCAAGATCGGTTTTCATGTGTGCATGAATCCTAGCCGAATATTACGGTGTGACAACGAAAAGGGTGAACCCCGCGCCCGCCGAGGCGGGCACGGGGTCCGGTCGTCAGTCGGCCGGGTTCCAGATGACGGCATAGGTGTCGTCATCGTCCTGACCCGCAGCGCGGCCGAGGTTCGCATAGAGCCGGCGCGGTCCGAATTCGGGAGCGGCGAGGCTCAGCGAGACATAGGTCTTGCCCGAGACCTCGCCGGTGCGGACCCAGCCGGCGCCGATCTCGACGCCTTCGGAGAAGACCCGGAAATCGGGCTGGACGTCGTTCCCCTTGCTGCGGTTCGGGCTGATCTCGATGCTCGCGCGGATCGAGAGGGTCTTGAGCTGGCCAACGAAGCCTTTTTCGATGGTGCCGTTCACAAAGCCGATTGCTGCCATTGTTCGTCTCCTTTATCGCTGCCGGAGACCATCCCCGGAGCGTGAGCAGAGACAGGACGGGCGCATGGAGACGGCGCGCACCCGCAGGGCCGCAGCGAAGCGGAGGACGGACGGCCCGGCGCTTTTTTGGACGCGGAACGCGGTTCGCGAGGAGCCCGCGCAGCGGGCGGGGAAAAAAGCGCGAGGGACGGCCGTTGCGCGGCGTTTCGCGCCCGGCCAGACGGGCTCACTCCGGCGCCGGGGTGGTCGCCAGCGGGATTGGGAACGATGCAGGGCTAAAGATATTTTGCTGAACGCCTCATCGAAATTGGATGGCCAGACTCACTCGGCCGTAGCAAGGCATCCAGGATCAAGCACCGGATTCGCTGACGTCGCGGCTCGCGCTCCCGGCTCGACGATCGCGCGAATGGCGGCACAGGGGACATGAATTGGACGGCAGGGCCGAAATGATGATCGCGGGTGAACACCCGGATCTTAAGGATCTCGCGGCGCGCAGCGCCGGGATCTGGATCGGCCTGTCGATCGACGACGCCGCACACGCCACGCTCCGCCGCGACGGCCTTGAGCCCGCTACGCTCCGGTTGACAGGGCTCCAGCCGTTCGAGTTCGCGACCGCCGCCGACGGGGGGTTGCAAGTGGTCGCGCATGCTAACGATGGCGAAACAGCCGAGGCGCTTCTCGACCTCTTCCGGATTCATTTCCTAAGGCGGTTACTTGCGTAAAAATCTCACGGCCAGATTCCACGGCTGCCGACGTTATTTGAGACTGGTGGCGTTTCATCCTGCACAAGAGGCCAAGGAAAGGCGCCGTCGATTCAATAGGCTCTCGCCCGGTTAACGGAGCCGATGCGCCGGTTAGATCGAAGCACCGAACATGAGCAAGCTGGCTAATAACACGACGGCGGCGCCCGCGAGGAGTCCGCTTGTAAAGGCACCAAAACACGCAAGCGCGCGCGCCCGACGAGGCAGCGTTCTCTCACTTTCGACCAGATCGCCGAGATCGTTTAACATGGCAGCAATGCGCGAAATCTCGGACACCGGCAATTTCGCGGCCTTGGACGCGCCAAAGTCGTTCCGCCCCTCGCTCGCGGGCGCCCGCCTAGGCGTCGCCTCGGATAGAACGTCAATGCAGCACTCTATCGTACTGGCAAGCATGGTAAGTCTATCGAAGCGTCTTCCGAAGGCATCAAGATGATACGTGGCCTCGTCAGCCGTCTCCTTAGCCGCGGCGATATTCTGGTGGGTGGAAGCCAATAGCGCGGCGCGCATTTCGGCGTGGGCGGGCGGATCCTGGAAATATGTCATTCCGCTTCGTTGCGCTCTTCGTCTTGGCCTTCCAGTCGCTGGAGCAGCAAAAGGCGTCGTGAGACGGATTTCCGGTCGCATAGCGTCCTATGGCTAGGAATTTTTAAGTTGTCGTTGGCGACGGGCGATGATTCAGGGCCCTACCCGGCCGCGTCTTCCCTGGCTCGGTTCTTGCCACAGCAAAGCGGAATGACCGGCCGATAGAGGACTGGCAGCTTATGGGAGCGCAAGCTCAGAAGCAGATCTCGTTCAGCAAGCCAAATGACGCGCGCTCAGAATTGCGGGTGAACGCCGGCTCGGAAAGCCTGTTGCCGGCATCCTCTTCTATAATCGCGTAGCGTACATGCCGCGGCGACGCGAACTGGCGACGATCTGGGCGGATATGTTGAGGCCCGACTGACCCCTCTCTGTCCCAGGCCGATCTGAGTAACAGGCGCTACGCGAGAACGGGCCGAAATGCGCTGCCCGATCGCCCCGATCTTCAATCGCGATCACTCCAGCCGGCGCCCGATCGGGGATGCGCGAGCCCGCCCGAGGTGGCCGCGGCGACAGCCCCGAAAAGGCAAAAGACCCGTCAGCCTACCTCGATCCGCGCGCGCGCCGGCAGCGCGCGCTTGGCATCGGCGAGCAGCGAGCGCTCGAACGGATGGAGGTCCTCGCGCCCGGGATCCGCGCGGGCGAGCATACGGAGTGCCCCGTCGAGGTCGGATGGCGAGGTGCCGTCGCCCGCTAGCTTGACCGAAAGGTCGGACGGGATTCCATATTCGTCGAGTGCGAAGAGGCCGGGCGGCAGGAAGAGCGAATCCGCCTGCGCGGCGAGCAGACTATAGTCGCCTGGTTTCACCCGGAAGCGCTTCAGCAGCACTTCCTCCTGTATCCGGCTGACCACCATGAGATGGCGTCCGAAATGATAGCCGACATAATTGCGCAGGAAACCGAGCGCCTGCTCGACGGCATCGCTGACGCTATGCTTTGCCCACCGCGCCTCGACCCGCTTGCGCAGGAATTCGGTGAATCCCTTGGCGTGCATCAGGCCGGTGAGCGCGGCCTGGAGCTGGTCGCCCGCGAAAATGCCATGACCGCGAAGCGACCGCCCGCCATCGATATGGTCGTAGATCAGATTACAGACCATGAGGAGCTGGTGCGAGCGCGGAATGCCCGTCCACTGGAAGCTGTCGTCAGTGCGATCGTAGAGCTGCTCGATCACGCGAAAGAGCGTGTTCTGCGTCTCGACCGGAATCTGGCGGTTGGCGCGGATCGTGGCTTCGGACAGCGGCGATCCGGCGAACAAGGTTTCGAGGCGGTCGCGCGATTCCGGTACCAGGCTGCGATCGGGAAGGTCGAGGAGGAGCGATACCGGCGTATCCTCGTCCTG
>NZ_DASWTD010000670.1:0-7662 GCF_036402335.1 Sphingopyxis sp.
ACCTGGTCGCCGAGCCGGTCGAGCGGCGTGCAGAGACAGCCCACGACCGAGACCGTTTCCGCCGCTTCGGCGCCGAACGCGTTCGCAACGGCGATCGGATAGTTACGGCGGATCACGGTACCGAAATTGCCGCTCGCCGCAAGCTGGTGATGAAGGCCGCCGTCGGTAACAAGGAAGGTCTCGCCATGGCTGATCTTCCGGTCGACGATTCGGGTCAGGTAAACCCCCGCCTCGGCGACGAGCCAGCGGCCGAGTTCCATCGCGAACCGGCTTTCCGCGAGAGCCGGATCGCGCGCCGCCAGCGTCTCGGCAAGCGCAGCGCCGACCGCAGCGGCATCGACCGGCTTGTCGCCGGGGAAATAGGGCACGCCCATGCCGCCACCGAGATTGACGAGCGGCGGGGCGGCGCCAATTTCGCCCGCCAGCCGCGCGGCGAGCGCGACCGTCTGCGCCTGCGTGTCGGCGATCGCGGCGGCATCAAGCGCCTGCGATCCCGCAAAAATATGGAAGCCTTGCCAGTCGGCGCGCGATGCGATCAGGCGCCGGACCAATGCCGGAACCTCGGCGGCGTCGACCCCGAACGGCTTGGCGCCGCCGCCCATCTTCATCCCCGATCCCTTGAGATCGAAGTCGGGATTGACGCGCACCGCGAGCCGCGGCCTGACCCCGAGATGCGATGCGATCGAAAGTGCGCGTTCGCCCTCGCCCACCGACTCCAGATTAAGCGTCGCGCCCCCGGCGATCGCTGCTTCAAGCTCGCGATCGCGCTTGCCGGGACCGGCGAAACTGATGTGTTCGGCGGCCATGCCGCTCGCCAGCGCCGCCTTAAGCTCGCCGCCCGAGGCGACGTCGAACCCGTCGACGAGCCGCGCCATGAAGGCGAGAAGCGGGGCGTAAGGATTTGCCTTCATCGCATAATGAAGCTGGACCTCGGCAGGCATCGCCGCACGCCATTCGGCGACGCGCGCGGCCAGCATCGCGCTGTCGTAGACGAACAGGGGCGTATCGCCCGCAGCATCCGCCAGCCGGTCGGCACGATCACGCCCGATGAGCAACATGCCGTCGGCGTCGGCGGCAAAGCCGCGGGGGATGGGGCCATGCGGTTTCATGCCGCCGCCTTTTGCGCCCATTCGGCAGCGATGGCCACCCGGTCGAGCTTGCCGTTGGGGTTGCGCGGCAGGGCATCGCGCCACTCGATAGTCTGCGGCTGCATGAAATTGGGCAGGTTCTGGCGAAGATGTCCGGCCAGCCCTTCTGCGTCGGCGACGCCGTCCTTGCCTCGCACAATAAGGACGATCGCCGCGCCGAGCCGCGCATCGGGAACGCCGAACGCCACCGCTTCATAGATCAGCCCCGACCCCACCGCGACATCCTCGACCTCGGTCGGGCTGACACGGTTGCCCGCGGTCTTGATCATCGCATCGTCGCGCCCGACGAAATAGAGGAGACCTTCGGCATCGCGGCGGACCGTATCGCCCGACCACACCGCCATGCCGCGATATATCGACGCACGCGGCGCCGGTTTGAAACGCTGCGCCGTGCGCTCATCGTCCTGCCAATAGCCCTTGGCGACGAGCGGCCCGCAATGGACAAGTTCGCCCGGCTCGTCATCGGCGGTGATCGCGCCATCGGGCCGGCACACGAGAATCTCGGCATGCGGAATCGCGCGGCCCATCGAGGTTGGATGGTCGGCGACCAGCTTCGGATCGAGGTAGGTCGACCGGAACGCCTCGGTCAGCCCGTACATCGGATAGATGTCGGCGTTCGGGAACGTCCTGCGCATCGCGTTGATCAGCGAGGGCGTCAAGGCGCCGCCGCTGTTGGTCAGGCGTTTCAGGAGACCCGCGGAGTCAGCCGGCCATTCACTCTCGACGAGTTGCACCCAGAGCGGCGGCACCCCCGCCAGCGTCGTGACGCCGTGCCGCGCCACCGCTTTCACGACATCGCGCGCGGTCAGATAATCGAGCGGCGCGACCGCGGCGCCGGCAAACCAACTCGAGAGCAACTGGTTCTGACCGTAATCGAAGCTCAGCGGCAGCACTCCGAGTATGCGGTCGTCCGGCGCGATCTGCAGATAGGAGGCAACGCTTTCGGCGCCGAGCCACAGGTTCGCGTGGCTCAGCATCACGCCCTTGGGCCGGCCGGTCGAACCGCTGGTGTAGAGAATGGCGGCAAGATCGTCGGGCTCGGCGATCGACGGCGGCAGCCCCTGCCCCCCCGAATCGATCACCTCTTCGCCGATCTTCAGATCCTGCAACGCGCATTCGACCGGCAACCCGTCACCAAGCATTTCGGCGCGCGACCGGTTCGTGACGAGCAGCTTCGCGCCGCTATCGGCCAGAATGTGCGCGACCTGCGGGCCCTTGAGCAGCGGATTGACCGGGACGTGGATCAGCCCGGCGCGCGCCGCAGCGATCGGCATCAGGCATGCGAGCCGCGTCTTCGCGCTCCAGCTCGCGACACGTTCGCCCGGACCACCGGCCTGTTCGAGCAGCCACGATGCGAGCCGCCCGACTCCCGCGTCGAGCTCGGCAAAGGTCGTGACCTTGTCGCCGATCAGCAGCGCAGCCGCGTCTGGGCGACCGCAGCGGGCGAGATGGTCGATCGGACGCGAAGATGGGTTTTCGGCTTTGGTCATCGGCTGTTAGGACTGGAGTGATAGAGGGCGGCACCATGCAAGGGAACGGTGAACATCACGCTAATGATGATGCGGCGCGCGCCACAGGCTTCGCGACGCCATTTGACCGCGCGCTATGGTTCGACCTGCTCGCGGCGCATGGCTTTGCGGGACGGGGTCGGTTCGACGCACATGGTCACGCCGACGCCACGACTGCATGGCTGCCCCTCCGCATCGAAAAACCGGGACATCTGGCTGGCCTGGCGAACTGGTACAGTTTTGCGATCCGGCCGCTCTATACAGGGAACGACGACCGAAGCGTCGCGCTCTTCGAACTCTTTCACAAGCTCAGGTCCAAAGCCGCGCGCCTGTCGCTCTATCCGGTTCGCGACGAGGATCGGCATGCCATCGCGTCGGCGCTTCGCAAAGCCGGTTGGTGGGCCAAGGAAAGCCCGGCAGGCGATCGCCATTGGCTTGAGCTTGGCGAGATGGACCATGACGCTTGGTGGGCGAGCCGCCCGGGCGCGCTGCGCAATACCGTCCAACGCAAGGCGAAGAAGGGCGTCGTCGATATCCAACTGCTCACCGATTTCGATCCGGGGAGCTGGGCCGCCTACGAACAAATCTATGCCGCGAGCTGGAAACCCGAAGAAGGCCACCCCGCCCTGCTCCGCGCCTTTGCCGAGGCCGAGAGCGATGGCGGCCGCCTGCGCATGGGGATCGCGCGCATCGGCGGCGTCCCCGTCGCGGCACAGTTCTGGACCATCGAGGGTGGCACCGCCTTCATTCACAAGCTCGCGCATGTCGAGGACAGCCTGAAAGCCTCGCCGGGCACCTTGTTGTCGGCGGCGCTGTTCCGCCATGTGATCGAGGTCGATGGCGTGAAGCGCGTCGATTTCGGCACCGGCAACGATGGCTACAAGCGCGACTGGATGAACCGGCACGACCCGCTGTGGCGCATCGAGGCTTTCAATCCGTCGCGCGTCGCGGCATGGGGGCCGGCACTGAAGGCATTCGCCCGTTCCGTATTGAGGAAAGAAAAGTGACCGATAGCAGCTCCGTCGACGCCACCCTGCGCGCCTTGCTCGCCGATGTACTCGGGTTGGGCGAGGACCGCGCCGCCGCGCTGACCGGGGACAGCGGCCTGTTCGGCGAACTCCCCGAATTCGATTCGATGGCGGTCGCGACGGTGCTCACCGAGATGGAAGACCGGCTGGGCATCATCATCGACGATGACGAGATCGACGGCGAAATCTTTGAAACCTATGGTAATTTGCTCGCCTTTTCGCTGCGCAAAGTGACCGGTTGATCCCGGATGCGCGCATGAGCGAATATCGACTGCGCATCGACCCCGCGGGCACACCCCGCGCCACCATCCTGATCGCCCCGCCGCTGTTCGAAGAAGCGAACCGCACGCGCCGTACGCTGGTGCTCGCGATGCGGGCGCTGGCGGCCGAAGGTTTTGCGGCAGTGCTCCCCGACCTGCCGGGGCAGAACGAAAGCCTTGTTCCGCTGGTCGAGGTCGATCTGGTCCGCTGGCAGGACGCGTTTGCCGCGGTGGCATCCGGAATCGATGGCCCGACGATCATCGCTTCGTTTCGCGGCGGCGCGCTGATCGACCATCGCGCGAGAGCGGCGGCATGGTGGCGCCTAGCGCCGGTCGGCGGCGGGTCGCTGCTCCGCACGTTGATTCGCGCCCGCGTCAGCGCCGACCGCGAGGCGGGTGTGACGTCGTCGCTCGAAAGCCTGCAGGACGAAGCCAGAACCGCGCCGCTGTTGCTCGCCGGCAATCGCCTGTCGCCCGCCATGATCGCGCAGCTCGGCGCGAGCGAGGCGCAGGCGGCCGAGCCTTTGCGCAGCATCGGCCTCGGCGCCGACGGTATCGCAGGAACACCGCTATGGCTGCGCGCCGAGCCTAGCGAGGACGCAACGATGGCTGGCGCGATCGCCGCCGATATTGCCGCGTGGAGCAAGACATGCGGCATCAACTGAGCTTTGCCTGCGAAGGCGCTGTGCTCGCCGCGAGCCTCGACGAGGCGGCAGACGGCACCGGGCTGCTGATCGTGTCGGGCGGCAACGAGATTCGCAGCGGCGCGCATCGCGGGATGGCGATGCTGGCGGCGCGGCTAGCGGAGGCGGGGCATCCGGTGTTCCGTTTCGACCGGCGCGGGATCGGCGACAGCGAGGGGACAAATGGCGGCTTTGAAAGCAGCGGGCCCGATATCGCCGCAGCGATTGCGGCGTTCCGGGCGGCCGCCCCGAACATGGTGCGCATCGTCGCCTTCGGCAATTGCGATGCCGCGAGCGCGTTGTTGCTTCACCAGCCGCTGGCGCTCGATGGGCTGATCATCGCCAACCCGTGGACGTATGACGGCGCAGCCGAAGAAACCGACGAACCCGCGCTTCCGCCCGCCTCGGCGATCCGGGCACGCTATCTGTCGCGGCTGAAGGACCCCAAAAGCCTGCTTCGGCTGATCAGGGGCGAAGTCGATTTCCGGAAGCTGTTTCGCGGGCTGTCGGCGCTCAAGGCGCCGACGCCCGCCACCGCGCCCGACGGTCTCGCGGCGCGGATCGACAAGGCGGTGGCGGGACTCGGGGCGCCTGCGACGATCCTGCTCGCGACCGGCGACCGGACCGCGCAGGCCTTTGTCGAAAACTGCCCGGCGGCGCTGAGCCGGGTACCAGTCGAGCGTCTCGCCAGCCCGTCGCACAGCTTTGCGGGGGACGATGGCGAGTGGTTGGCGGCCAGAATCCTGGCGATACTCAATCAACCGTCATTGCGAGCGTAGCGAAGCAATCCAGAGCTAGTTTACGTGCGCTCTGGATTGCCGCGTCGCCTTCGGCTCCTCGCAATGACGAGGTAAATTAGGCCTCCGCCATCGCGCGATATTCAGCTTCGGCCAGAAAGCGTTCGGCGTCGAGCGCGGCCATGCAGCCCATGCCCGCGGCGGTGACCGCCTGACGATAGACCTTGTCGGCGACATCGCCCGCGGCAAAGACGCCGGGGATCGAGGTCAGCGACGTGCCCGGCGTGATCTGCAGATAGCCGTCGTCGTCGAGCGGCAGCTTGCCCTTGAACAGCTCGGTCGCGGGGCTGTGCCCGATCGCGACGAAACCGCCATCGGTCGGCTCGTGGCTGGCCTCGCCGGTGACGGTGTCGATCAGGTCGACGCCGACGAGGCCAGTCAGGCCTTCGCCCGCGACAAAGCGCTCGACGCGCTTGTTCCAGAGCGTCTTGATCTTCGGGTTGACCGCAAGCCGGTCCTGCAGGATCTTTTCGGCACGCAGGCTGTCGCGGCGGTGGATCAGCGTCACATCGTCGCTGTGATTGGTGAGGTAGAGAGCTTCCTCGACCGCGGTGTTGCCGCCGCCGATCACCACGACCTTCTTGCCACGATAGAAGAAGCCGTCGCAGGTCGCGCACGCCGATACGCCCTTGCCGCCAAGCTCCTGCTCGCCCGGGACGCCGAGCCATTTTGCCTGCGCCCCCGTCGCGACGACGAGCGTTTCGGCCATATAGACGTCCCCGCCGTCGCCGGTCAGCTTGAACGGGCGACGCGACAGGTCGACATCGACGATCGTGTCCCAGATCATGCTGGTACCGACGTGCATCGCCTGTGCGGTCATCTGTTCCATCAGCCACGGGCCCTGCACGACCTCGGCGAAACCGGGATAGTTTTCGACGTCGGTGGTGATCGTCAGCTGGCCCCCGGGTTGCAGCCCCTGCACCACGATCGGCATCATGCCCGCGCGTGCCGCGTAAATGGCGGCCGACAAGCCGGCGGGGCCGGAGCCGAGGATGAGCATCTTGGTGTGGTGAACGGCGGGCATGACGATCTTTCGTTGCTGTGCGGACAGGCACAGATGGGTGTTGCCAACAGCGCTAGCAAGGGTCACCTTCCGCGCCAAGGGGAGACTGGCGAATGGCAAGTTGGTGGGAACGTCATGGGGTGCCGCGGCTGATCAAATGCGCCTGTTCGCAGGGGCAGATCATGAAGGTGCGCAGCAAGGTCGTGCCACACGCGCGCGGCCATGTGCTCGAGCTCGGCTGCGGCGGCGGGATCAACATGCAATTCTACCGGCCGGGGCAGATCGAGAGCTTCAGCGGGCTCGATCCGTCGCCCGAACTGCTCGCGATGAGCGTGGCCGCCGCGGCGGCGCGCGGGATTGAGGCTGACATCCGCGGCGGTGTCGGCGAGGCGATGCCGTTCGAGAGCGGGCGCTTCGACACGGTCGTTACGACCTTTACCCTTTGCTCGGTTGCCGATCAGGCCGCGGTGCTGGGAGAGATCCGCCGCGTGCTGAAACCTGGCGGGACCGCGCTTTTTCTCGAACATGGCGCCGCGCCCGATGCGCGGGTCGCGAAGTGGCAGCGGCGGATCGAACCGATATGGAAACGTATCGGCGGCAATTGCCACCTGACCCGCCCGATCGGCGATGCCTATGAAAAGGCAGGCTTTGCCGTTGACCGGCAGGCGGCCGCCTATATCCCGAAAACGCCGCGGCCGTTCGGCTGGTACGAGTATGGAGCCGCCCGCCCGCTTTCCTGACCAGAGGATATCGAGATGACGAGATATTGGCTTATCGCACTCACCACCCTCTTCCTGCTGGCACCAACCGGAGCCGAGGCGCGCAAGGTCGCTCTGGTAATCGGCAACAGCGACTATTCGAACACCAGCCGGCTGAACAACCCCGCGAACGACATCAGGATCATCGCCGCGTCGGCGAAGCAGGCGGGGTTCGACGATGTGACGGTCGCCGCGGACCTCGCGGTCAACGACTTCCAGAAGGCGATGCGCGACTTTCGCGCCAAGGCCGACGGCGCCGAGGTCGCGATGGTCTATTATGCCGGGCACGGGATCGAGGCGCAGGGCAAGAACTGGCTGATCCCGACCGACGCGCAGCTCAAATCGGACCTCGACCTGCCCTATGAGGCGATCAATCTCGACCGGATGATGGAGGCGGTATCGGGCGCGCAGATACGCATGGTCGTGCTCGATTCGTGCCGCAACAATCCGTTCGGGCGGTCGTGGCGATCGGGGACG
>NZ_DASWTD010000671.1:0-2553 GCF_036402335.1 Sphingopyxis sp.
TAACACTAACCTTGCGCTTTTCCGCACTGGGCCCCGGCTTTCGCCGGGGTGCACAAAGGGTCAACTCACCGCTCCAAATCAGACGCCTGGAAAAAAGGCCTTTCCTACATTATCCGGCGATGCCAGCCTTCATCCCGGCTCTTTCATCGGGTGGATAAAAGCGGTTGCCGGCCGGTGTGGGCAAACGGTCAGGGCCGGGCGCTTCCAGCACCCGGCAGGGTCAAATTGAACGACGCACAGGGCTGAACTTTACTGAACTTTGGACAATGTTGCAGCGGCAGCGACAGCCCCCCACCCCAATGCCAGCCTTCCCGCCGCGCCGCACGCGCAGCCTCCGGCCTCCTACTTCGCCGCCGCCGGGTCGTACGACGAGACATGGTTCATCGCGATCACCCAGCGGCCGTCGACCTTGCGGAACAGGCGGGTGTTGATGCCCTCCTGCGCGCGTTCGGGCCGCGAGAGATTGTAGTGGCTGATCAGCAGTGCGGCATCGGGCGCGAGCATGTCGATGCTGATGTCATAGAAATGGACCGTGCCGCGCCGTTCGGGTGAACCCCCATAATCGCGCACATAATGGTCGAGCGTGCCCTGCCAGCCGTCCTGGATCTTGCCGCCCGACACGAAGATCACGCCGGGGTTCTGGAAGCCCGCCATATAGCCGGTAAAATCGCTGCGGTTCCACGCCGCCTCCATATCGGCAACGATCTTCAGGATCGCGGCCTTCTCGGCTGCTTCATCGGCGTGGACGGGTGTTGCCACCGCGAACAGCAGCGCCGCCAGCATCTTCATCCATTTCGTCATGACGGTTTCCTTCAGGGTTTGCGCAGGAACAGCGGGCTTTCCGGCAGGCGCGACCGGTCGACAAGCTTGCCCTGCGCGATCACTGCCTCGACCTTTTCGATGTTGCGGATATCGGCGAGCGGATCGGCCGACAGCAGGACGAGGTCGGCGATCTTGCCCGCCTCGATCGTGCCGAGGTCGGCGCTCATCCGCGCCGCGGCGGCGCCGTGTTTCGTCCCGGCGACGATCGCCTCCATCGGCGTCATCCCGAGTTCGACGAGACCCTCGACTGCGCGGATCGTGCCGATTCCGGGCTCAGCCTCGTCGCCCTTCGGCACCCTGCGGAATTCGGGGGCGTCGCCATAGAAGCTGTCGGTCGCGGGGGTCACGCGGCACCCCGCTTTGATCAGCCGTTCGGCATTGCGGCGCTGGACGTCCTGATTATCGTCCATCGCCTCGAGCCGCCGCCAGCGTTCGGCGCTCGTCGTCGCGGGCGGCATCGTCGCGATCTTCGCTTCCAGTTCGGCGCGCCTCGCGAGATGCTTCCTGCGATACTCGCCGGTGATATAATTCGACCGGATTCCGCACAGGACATCCTTCTTCACGATCAGCGCGATCAATTCGTCGGGCAGGTCGCGGCTCGTCAGTTCGGGATGCTGGATCAGGTCGATCCCCGCCTCGACCGCGAGCGTCAGGCCCTCGGAACTGGTGGCGTGCGTCTCGACGGGCTTGCCACGCTTGTGGGCTTCCTCGACGATCACCGCCTGTTGGCGCGGCGAAAAGCCGATCAGCGCAGGGCGGAGGAAATGGCTGGTGCCGCCATATTTGATGAAGTCGACTCCCTTGTCGAGATAGCGGTTCATCGCGACGCGCAGTTCCTCGGGCGTCATGTCCATGATTTCTTCGCCCATGTCCTGCGCGAGCAGATCGTTCCATTGCTCCTGGAACAGCGACAGCTCCGAATCCTTGGTGAGCGAGAAGGTCAGCGAAAAGGGTCCGCCCCAGCCGAGGATATTGCCCGCCGCCTTCAGCCGCGAACCGACAACCTCGCCGCGATCGATGCGGTCGCGCACCTTCAGGATCGGCGGCAGCACGCCATAGCTGTCGCGCATCGTCGTCACACCATAGGTCAGCGCGCGCTGCGCGAATTCGAGCGCAAGTTCCTCGCCGCGATCGGCGTACTTCAGCGACGTGTCGCGCCGCGCCGGCTGGCCATAGACCGAGACATGGACATTGCTGTCGATGAAGCCGGGCAACAGGTAACGTCCGCGTCCGTCGATGACGTGCGCATCGGCTATATTGCCGCCGCTTTTGACAATCGAGACGATCCGGCCGTTTTCGATCCGGATGGTCATATCGCGTTTCGGTGCCGCGCCTGTCCCGTCGATCAGTGTGACGCCGGTGATCACGATCCGGTCCGTGCCGGACGTCTCTGCGCGAGTCGCCACGGGAACGAAAACGGCGGAAATCATCAGAAACATGCCCGCAAAAGCGGTTCTAAGACAGTTTGTTGCGGCCATCCGTGCATCCCCCGAAACTTGTGGCATTGACTCTTCGAAGTTTGAGTATATCGTATTTCGTATACAGTAATAGCAAAAAGGGGTCCTCGGTGCTGTATCGCGAAGATTGCGCGACGCGTGAAGACGCCGTTTTTTCGCGGACCGCCGCGCGCGCGCCGATACCGCCAGCCGATATTCGCGCATTGCCGCTCCGCAGCAATGCCCGCACCACCTATCACCGCCCCGCGCCCGGCGAAGGGAAGCATTTCCCCTT
>NZ_DASWTD010000672.1:0-7541 GCF_036402335.1 Sphingopyxis sp.
TGGCACAATGCTTCGAGATCGATGTTACCGGACATGCGGGCCTTTCCTGCAAGATGCAGTCGGATTTCTGTTATTCAAACTGTATAGGGTCGCACCGCGGATAGGACAAGGGCGGCGCCTTCCGACGCCGCCCCTCCCTGCCCCGTCGGGCGATCATCTGCAAAGCGTCAGGCCTTGGGCTTGCGCTTGCGCCCGCCACCGCGGCCCTTGGTGCCGAGGCCGATTTCCTTCGCAAGCGCCCGGCGCTTTTCGGCATAGTTCGGCGCGACCATCGGATAGTCGGCGGGAAGGCCCCATTTCGCGCGATAGTCGTCGGGGGTCATGCCGTAATGCGTCATCAGGTGACGGCGCAGCATCTTCAGCTTCTTGCCGTCTTCGAGACAGACGATGAAATCGGGCTTGACCGAGGTGCGGATCGACACCGCCGGCACCAGCTTTTCTTCGACTACCGGCTGGCCACCGAGGCCCGACAATGCGGCGTGTACGTTATTGATCAATATGGAGAGATCCGAAATGGCGACGCTGTTATTGCTGACATGGGCGGCGACAATGTCGGCTGTCAGCGTAACCAGCATCTCATTGGTATCGGCTTGATCGGACATGAGACTGTTCCTTGTTTACTTTACCCAGAAGAAAAGACAGCGAATATTGGATTTTTTCTTTCGCGGCGCGATTACTGCCACTTTGGACGCAATTTCGCAATGACCGATCAACCGGTTTCGTTGCAATGACGGAACCGGCGCATCGTAACCGCATCGCGAACGACGCCATCGTTGCCGCGATAATAGGCGGGTCGGCGACCGCATTCGGAAAAACCTGCGCGCTGATATAGATAGACGGCGTCATTATCGGCGCGCATTTCCAGGAAATATTCCGCGGCACCCTGCTCCGTCGCCCAGGCCTGCCAATCATCCATCAATAATGCGCCAATGCCGCGGTCGCGATGATCGGGATCGACCGCCAGCAATAATAATTCGCTTTCGGGCCCGGCGATGCGCGCCGCCGAAAAGCCGCACGGTTGCTCGCCGTTCCATGCGATGCAGACGCGCGCCGAGGGCAGTGCGAACAGGGTGAGCAGCTGTGCGCCGCTCCACGCTTCGCCATAGGCGGGATCGAAGGCGGCATCCATCACGCGCATCACCGCCGCGAGGTCGCCGACACGCGCGGCGGCGAGGCGGATATCGTCCGTCATACCGGCGCCATCGGCTTGGCGTCGGGCGCGCGGCCATAGATCGGGCTGGGCTGATCGATCAGTGCCGCGGGGGGCAGGCGAAGGAAGTCGCGGGCATCGGGCAACATGGGCAGCGCGCGTCCCGCGCCGCGGCGCGTTACGAAAGGTTCGGCACGGTTGCCGACGGCCAGTTCGTCGGTCAGCCGCACCGCTTCGTCAGGCACGAGCGAGCTTACGCCGGCGCGCGGTGAAAGGTCGGCCGCAAAAGGCTGGACGAACCATTGACCATGGCCGCCCTCCATCACGACGAGCGCACCGCCCGCCGCAGCGATCTCGTCGGCAGCGCCCGCTGCGACAAGCGCGAGAGTCGAAAAGCCGTGCACCGGCACCTGCCAGCCGAGCGCGAGCGCACGCGCCGCGGCGACGCCGATCCGCACACCGGCAAAGCTGCCCGGTCCGCAGCCCGCGACGATGATGTCGGCGCGGCCGCCGTCCGCGAGTTCGGCGATCAGGGGCACGAGCCGTTCGGCATGGCCGCGGCCGATGACCTCGTGGCGATGGTCGACGACCCGCCCCGCCTCCAGCAGCGCCACCGAACAGGCTTCACTCGCCGAATCGATAACCAGATGCCGCATGGAACCGGGAAAGCGCCGTTCAGACGATGTCGTTGAAACGGCCGAAATCCGGGCGCGGGCTGCGCTCGAAGATCGTGGCGGGATCGCCATAGCCGAGGGTCGAGATGAAGTTGCTCTTCACATGCGGCTGGTCGGCGAAAAAGGCTTTGTCGACCGCTGCATTGTCGAAGCCCGACATCGGTCCGGTATCGAGCCCGAGCGCGCGCGCGGCGAGGATGAAATAGGCACCCTGCAAACTCGAATTGCGGAACGCGGTGGTCGCGGCCAGTGCGTCATTGCCGACGAACCAGCTGCGCGCATCGGTGTGCGGGAAAAGTTCGGGGAGGTGCTCGAAAAACTGATTATCGGCCGCGATGATCGCGGTGACCGGCGCCTTCAGGATTTTTTCGGCATTGGCAGGCAGCGCGAACGCAGCGAGCCTGGCCTTCGCCTCGTCCGTCACGCACCAGACGATCCGCGCCGGCAGGCTGTTCGCACTGGTCGGGCCAAACTTCACGAGGTCCCAGATCGCGTGCAACTGCGCTTCGGACACCGGCCGGTCGGTATAGCCGTTATAGGTGCGGGCGGTACGAAACAGCTGGTCGAGAGCGCTGTCGGAAAGCGGCTCGCTCATGGGCTAACTCCTCGGAGAAAAATGGTCAGACGGCGTGAACTGCCGTTACCTCGGGAACATAATGTTTCAAGAGGGACTCGATGCCATTCTTCAGCGTCGCGGTCGATGACGGGCAGCCGGCGCACGCGCCCTGCATCTTCAGATACACATTGCCCTTGTCGAAACCGCGATAGACGATGTCGCCGCCATCGTTGGCAACCGCGGGGCGGACGCGCGTCTCGATCAGTTCCTTGATCTGGTCGATGATGTCGGCATCGGCGGGATCGTCGGCGAAGCCTTCATCCTCGGCCGGAACCGAAAAGCCTGCACTTGCGGCATTGAAAAGCGGCGCGCCGGCAAGGAAATGGTCCATCACGACGCCGAGCACGTCGGGCTTCACATCGACCCATTCGGCGCCGGGCGCGATCGTGACCGACACGAAATCGCGGCCGAAAAAGACACCGGTCACGTCGCCGAGCGAGAAAAGCGCACTCGCGAGCGGCGACGCTTCGGCTTCCTCCGGGCTGGCAAAGTCGCGGGTTCCCGCCTCCATCACCGCCTGGCCGGGCAGGAATTTGAGCGTCGCGGGATTGGGCGTCGATTCGGTTTCGATCAGCATGGCGTGCATGTGGGACGCCATTGCCCTTTGTGCAAGACAACATGGATGCGCTAGGGCGACGGGCATGCGCCGCTTTACCCATTTCGCCGCGCTCGACTGGTCGGGCGCGCGCGGCCTTCGCCAGCCCGGCATCGCCCTTGCCGTGGCCAGCGGGGGCGAGGCGCCCATACTCGTCCGCCCGGGACATGTCTGGTCGCGCGCCGAAATCCTCGCCTGGCTCGAAGCGGTCGCGGTGTCGGGCGACGACATACTCATCGGTGTCGACTTTTCGGCTGCCTTTGCGTTCGTCGATGAAGGGGCCTATTTCCCCGAATGGACCGACAGCCCGGTCGATATCCCCGAATTATGGGCGCTGGTCGAACGCCTCGCGCGCAATGATCCGCATTATGAACCCGGCGGATTTCTCGCGCATCCCGAGGCACGGCGGCATTTCCGCCACGGCCACGGCGACGTCGGCGACCTGTTCGCGCCCGGCACGGGACGACTGCGTGTCGTCGAGCAGCATCAGCGCACGACGAAGCAGGCGGCGAGCGTCAGCAATTTCAACCTCGTCGGCGCAGCGCAGGTCGGCAAGGCAAGCCTTTCGGGCATGCGTCTGCTCCACCGCCTGCGCGGCCGGATCCCGCTGTGGCCGCTCGACCCGATCCCCGTCCGTGGGCCGCTGCTTGTCGAAATCTATACCAGCCTCGCCGCGCGTGCGGCAGGAATCCCCGCGGGACGCAGCAAGATCCGCGATGGCGAGGCGCTCGACACAGCCCTTGCGATACTGGGTTCGCCGGCGACCGGCCTGCGCGGACCGGTAAGCGACCATGCGAGCGATGCGCTGCTCGCCGCCGCGTGGCTGCGCGCGATCGCATCCGATACCGCATATTGGACCCCCGCCCTGCTCACTGACACGCTCGCAAAAACCGAAGGCTGGACCTTTGGCATCATTTGAAGCAAAGGGCCGGAAGCGCCGGCTTAGCTCAGTTGGTAGAGCAACCGCCTTGTAAGCGGTAGGTCGTCAGTTCGAGTCTGACAGCCGGCACCAGCATCCCGTCGGGATTGTACGGCTTTCCTCGCAATTCGCTCGCGAAGGATAGCGTCGGGCTGCTCCGGTTGGCAGAGCGGATCTCCGCCTAGAATTGCTTCTGGATGCTGATCTGGAGGGTGCGGCCCAGCGGATCGATTTCATAGCGCCGGTACCCCGCCGGAACACTGCCGTCGGACAGCTTGACGCGGCGGTAATTGTCGAACAGATTCTGGACATCGACCGCAACGCGGAGCTTGGAGAGCCAGGATTTCTTGCCCGACGTCGGCCACAAGCGCTGGGGCTCGACAAAGAAGCCGAAATTGAACTGCGCCGTTGCGGGGTAGAGAAAATCGCCCTGCCCGTCGGGACGCGTCGCATCGCGGACGCGAACCGCGCTTTGCCAGTTTCCATTGAGATTTGCGCCTAGGCCCGGCCAGCCTGCGTTGACCTGCAACGACAGCATGTGCCGCGACTGGCCGCCGACGCCGTCCAGCCGGTCGAGCACCGGAAGGCCGGACGCGATCAGCAATTCGCTTTGCAGCTGCCAATTGTGGGTGAGCGACATCGTAATTTGGCCCTTGTCCCATATCCGCGCCTTCGGAACTGCGCTATCGGCGGCGTTGGTCTTGCCCGCGAAGAATAGCGTGACGCTGCTGTTGAGTTGCGACGACAGGTCGTGTTCGATCGGAATGGGGCGCACGTCGATCGAGACGAGACGGCCGTCGGCATCGCGCACGATCCGGTCGGCAAAAATACGCTCGGTTGTGGCGCTGAGCTGCGGAAGCGGGGCGACCCCGCCGCGCCCGACCTGCCGCTGATAATCCGTCGTGAAGGTTGCCAGCTGGCTGCCGAAGGGACGCAGCGTTGCGCGGAGCGAAAGCGCGCGCTGACTGCCGCTGCGAAGGTCGGGATTGCCCCCGGATATCCAGACCAGTTCGGCCGTTTCCTGGCGGAGATAATCATAGAGGCGCATCGTGGTTTCGGTCCGCGGTGCATTGAGAAGCTCGGCGGACAACACCATCTCCGAATAGGACAGCGACGCGCGCAGGTCGAGCGCGGCGACCGGCGACCAGCTGAGCCCCGCCGTATAGCGCGATCGCCTTTTTTCGTCCGAAGCGATGTCGAGGCCGCCGACGAGATCGACCGAAATATTGCCGATCGCGCCGAGGAAAGGCGTATCGCGGCTCGTGACGGGAATGGCCAACGACAGCTGGGTGGTGAGCTGGTTGCGCCGAAACGCGATAGAAGTCCCTTCACTGCTCTCAGAACGCAAGATGCTGCGACTGCCGCCGATCATGATATTCGAGGTCAACGACCCCGCCGGCAGCGTGGCGACCGTCTTGTTGACAAAGAGCTGGGCATTCCAGCTGTCGCTTTTCGACGAGCTCGCGCGCCCCGGCGCCGGCGCTTTGGCTTCGAACAGATTCTCGCTCCGGCCCCGCGCGTAGCTGGCGGAAAAATTGGTCTGAAAGCCGCCGATTGCTCCCCCCAGCGTAGTCGACAGATTGAAGGACCTTGAATCCTGTTTGTCCTGCAACAGACGGGACCCGTCGCGTCCGAGCAGGCCGCGGCTCCTGCTCACACCGGCGCCGAGGCTCAGCGATCCTGAAAAATTGCCGATCTGGCGCGTGATACCGGCGTTGAATTCGACACTGCGGCTCGAGGGAAACAGGCTTTTGTACCGGTCCTCTTCGTCAGATACCAACGGGCGCTCGCTGCGCAGCATGCGGCGCGCGCGCGCTAACCGCACGCCAGCGTTCCAATAAGTAGGTCCATCGATCGCAACACGGTTCGCCGCCAGCGTCTCGGCGTCGCGCCCGCCCGCGGTCGGCAACGTCAGCGTCGGGGCGAGGGTCCAGCTGGCGAAATGCTGCTTGAGGACGAGATTCACCACGCGCTGGTCGGCGGGATAGCCGTAGCGCACCGCGGCTTCGGGGGGGAGGATCGCCAGCCGTTCCAAAGCTTCGGGCGGAAAGCCTTCGACGCCCGTCGAATCGCCGACGCGTTTGCCGTTGACCAGCAGCGCCGGCGGCTTGCCCGGGCCGGCGATCAGCGGCGCGAGGTCGCGGATCAGTTCGCCGATGGTGAACGCGCCATACATGCCGATCCGTTCCTCGTCGAGCTCGGTCTCCGGCTCGACCAGCGCCTCGCCGCGGCGCGCCGTGACGACAATGTCCCTGGGATCGGCATCGGCCGGCATCCCGTACACCGCCGGTTTTCCGGTTTCGTCGGCAGGCTTCGCGCCCGCGCCCGATGACGCCGTTTGCGCGTCGGCACGGCCGGCACCGGCGACGCATAGCAAGACCGCGATCAACGAAACCGGCAGGCAGAATGGTCCGCGACGGGCCGGATAACCTCGTTTGGCAGCGACGGCTTCATGAGAATTCCGAAGTATCAAAATTGTCTCGCAACCAGATAAAAGGCTCTTCACCTCCCGACAGCGATCGCAAACCAAATCACGGGAGGTTGAGCAAGCCCGAGGTCTGGGTGAGGGTTCCCGTGATCTTGCAAGGGGGAGGGGGTATGCCGGGAAGGTCCGACAATATATTCTGGAAGGTGATGGTACGCGGCGTTGCGGTGCTCCAGATGAAACTGAGATCGCCGAAGCAGGAGCCGGGAGGGAACGCGATACTCATACCGACGTCGGGTGCTATTACCACCCACGGATAGAACGTAAAATCAAGAGGAAGGATGCTGGGAAGACCCGTGAAGGCCATGGTCGCACAGGGCCCGGCTCCAGTAAGTACGGCCGACTTCAATCTGGGAACACCGGAGCTGACATTGACGACAGCGGTCAACGTGCAGGCAGTCCAGGCAGGTAGATCCTTTTTAACCTGGACCGTTCCGGTAAAGGTGTGATCTCCGTCCGGACTGGCCGCGTGGGCGACGCCCGGAAAAGCCAGCGCCAGCGCGGTTGCGAAAAGAACAGACAATTTTGTCATGCTACCTCTCCTTCAAGACGATTCCCCGGCTCGCAAGGCCCGGCCAAATAGTTCGCTAAAGCGTGCCGCAAAAAACTCCGGCCTCACTCTACAAACTCAATCGCCGCCCATCTCCAAACAGCGACCGCAAGTGGAATATTAGAGGTCGAGCAGCGGACTCGACGTCTGGGTGAGGTCTCCCCTGATTCGGCAGGGGTTGCCCGTCGCTCCGGGATTGTTCGGGTGGGCATCAGGCACGTCCGACATGCCAGCCGTTGACTCAAAAGCCTGAAAAGTGAGGGTCCGCGGCGCGAACCCGTTGTTGCCGCCCCAGAGGAAATGGAGATAGCCCTCACAGGCGTCGGCCGGGAAGAGGGGCGGGATTGCGGCAATATTCACGCGCAGATAGGTGTGAATTATCGGCGATGACCATGTATTAAGAGGAGAGCTAGGGAGGCCCGCGAAGGATATAGCCGTGCATGCACCGCTGCCAGTGACAGCAACCGATTTCAATCTGGGAACGCCACCCAACACATTAATGACAGCGGTCACAGTGCAACGCGTCCATATCGGCAGGTTCTTTCTTACGTC
>NZ_DASWTD010000673.1:0-4222 GCF_036402335.1 Sphingopyxis sp.
TGGTCGTGATCATGGCATTCCCTCCTTCAATCTATGATGTCTTTTGCCGCCGGGCGGCGTTCGGTCGGGCCGTCACACGCGAAGCGTCGCGCGGCCGTTTTTGAGCGTGAGTTGCATGGTCTTTTCGTCGCCCGCGACGCGGACGGCGAAGGTGCGCGGCGCGGTCGGTCCGTGGGATTGCTGGACCCGCAGCGTGCGGGTCGCATCCGACCAGCGGAAGGCGAAGCGGCTGTAATCGCCGCGCCGGTAAGCGAAGCTGTCGCCGTCGTCCTCGTAGAGGTCCCCGCCGCCGTCGGCGCCGGGATGGATCAGGAGCGTGATCGGCGCGTCGCTCTTCTCGCCCGTATGCTGTTTGACGGGACCGAACGGCACCACCGCACCGGCGCGCACGTAGAGCGGCGTCGTCGCGAGGTCGACCGCACGGTCGATTTCGCGGCCACCCTCGACGACCTCGCCGGTCCAGAAATCGATCCAGCGCCCCTTCGGAAGATAAAGGCGCCGCTGCGTCGCCCCCTTTTCGACCACCGGCGCGACGAGGATGTGCGGTCCGAACAGATATTGATCGCCCCGGCGCACGGCCTCGGGCTCGTCATGATGGAACCACATCGAGCGGATGATCGGCATGCCGGTCGAAACGCATTCGTGGACGGCAGTGTAGAGATAGGGAAGCAGGCGATAGCGCAGTTCCAGATATTGCCGGCAAATCGGCTCGACGCGCTCGTCCTTGAGGTCCGCGGGATCGGGGTTCCACTGCGCGGTCTCGGGAAAGCCGCGCTCACCTTTCGTCCATCCCCACGGCAGGTGCATGCGCCAGTCGCGGCCGTGCGAGCGAAACAGCGGCGTGAAGGCCGCGAACTGGAACCAGCGCGTATAAAGCTCGCCCGTAAAGTCGTCGCGCGACTGGAATCCGCCGATGTCGGTACCCCAATAGGGGATGCCGCTGATCGCCGTGTTGATGGCGATCGGCACGTGCGTCGCCAGCGTCACCCAGCGCGATTCGACGTCGCCCGACCACAGGAAAGCCGCGAAACGCTGCATCCCCGCAAAACCGTTGCGATGGAGCGCGTAGACGCGCTTGTCGGGTCGGTAGAGCTGCTGCCCTTCGAAATACATCCGGTTGCGCGCGAGGCGCGACGGCGGATCGAGCCCGTCGCCCTGGTCGGGCCACCAGCCATCGACGCCCATGTCGGTCAGCGGCTTGTGGAAGGGCCAATAGCAGCTGACCTGCCGGTCGGGCGGCCATTGGCCGTTCGGCAGGCGGCCGCTCGGCAGTGCGGGCGCGGTACAGGGATCGGTGACGCGGCCGGTCAGGCGCCGGCCCTCGACCGCAACATGGATGACGACCTTGAAATTCTCGGCCTTCAGCGCCGCCATCGACGCGGCGGGGTCCGGGAACACCCGGGAGTTCCAGTCGAACTCGCCATTGTAGCTGTTCCAGCCCGCGGGGGCGAAGCCCGTGCTGAGATAGATCATCGCATCGCAGGGGAGCTTGCGCGCGCGAAACTCCTTCGCCTCGGCAACAATCTCCTCGGGCGTCCCCAATGTCCGGTGCGACTGCTGGTAGCCCAGCGACCAGAGCGGCGGCATCTGGGGATAGCCGGTGATCTCGGCATAGGCGCGCATCAACGCGGCAGGCTCGCGCGCGGCGACCAGAAACAGATCGAGCGCGCCGCCCGAGACGGTCGGCGTGAAGAGCCCGCGCGCGCCGCTCATGTCGAACGAGCCCACCGGCTGGTGGATGAACATCGCCCAGCCGCCGGTCCCGACGAGCCACTGGATCGGAACGCGCGACCCGTGCGTCGGGAGCTGGTAGCCGCCCGCCCCGCTCTTCATCGCGTCGACCGAACCGCGGCGGTCGAACTGCGGTCCGCCCTGCCCGAGGCCGAGCAGCGGCCCCTCGCCGAGGTCGAAGGACATTGCGCCGGCGTCCCAGCCGAGCTCCTGCACCCTGGCTCCGGTCGCGTCGGTGACGGTAATCGACAGCGGGTTCGGGCTGACGCGGAAGACGAGACCGCCGCAACGCAGCGTCCGCGCGCCGTCGTCGATCCGCATCCGCCCGGTCGGCGCGGGCCAGGTGCGTTCGGTCAGCGACCCGCTTTCCTCCGGCTCGACCGCGACATCGTCGACGACGGGCAGCAGCGAGATGCGGACGATGCCCTGCCCGATCTCGGCAAGCCGCAGTTCGAGCGGCGGCCGCGTCGCCGCGGCGAGCGCCGCCGTGGTGCCCGTCCCCAGCGCGGCGCATGCGGCCGCGATCGCCTGCAAGCTGCCCCGGCGCGTCAATCCGTGCGTCATCATGCCTCCCCTTCGTTCGGCGCCGCGCGCATCGGCTCGACGATCGCGGCGATGTCGAATGTTTCGAACCCCGCCGCGGCCGCCGCGAGAAAGCGGTCGCGCGCGGCATGCGCCGATGCGAGGTCGATGCCCTCGGCGCCAAAGGCGGCGGCGGCATAAGCGAGATCCTTCGCCATCAGCGGCACCCGGAAATGCGGCGCATAGTCGCGGTCGAGCATGCGTTGCCCGACGGCGCGAACGAGCGGGCTGCCCGGCGCGCCCGCGCCGAGCAGCGCGAGCGAGCGGACCGGATCGAGACCGCTATGCTCGATCATCGCGATGGCTTCGGCAAGCGAAGCGACCTGTACCCCGCACAGGAAATTGTTGACGAGCTTCAGGATCGCGCCGCTGCCGACCGGCCCGAGATGGTCGACGTTCGTGCCGAGCGCATCCAGGACCGGCTGCGCGCGCGACAGCGTCTCTGCATCGCCGCCGACGAGGAATTTGAGCGCGCCGCTCGCGGCCTGGTCGCGGCTTCCGGTGACGGGGGCATCGAGGAAATCGACACCGGCCGACGCCATCTCGGCGGCGAGTTCGCGCACCCAGCCGATGGTCAGCGTGCTCGCCTCGATCGCGACGGCGCCGCTGTCCATCGCCGCGAGCGCGCCACCCGGTCCAAGCCACACCGAGCGCGAGGCCTCGTCGGCCGCCAGCATCGCGATGACGACCTTCGCGCCGCGAACCGCGTCGGCGGGGGTCTCCGATATGCGCGCGCCCTCCAGCCCCGGCACGCGCGCGCGCTCGGGGTCGCGGTTCCAGATCGCGACGGAAAAGCCCCGCGCCACGAGCTGGCGCGCCATGCCGCCCCCCATCAAGCCGAGGCCGAGGACGGCGACGGGAAGCGCGGGCGCGGTCATTCCGTCACCTCGAAACGGGCAAGCGCCTGCTCGTCGATCTCGAGGCCGAGGCCCGGGACCTTGTCGTCGAGGTGGATGGCCCCGTCTTTCGCCATCGGCTCGCCCTTGAAGATCTGCCAGAAAAGCTCGTTGCCGACCTCGACGTCGACCGGCGGGAAGAACTCGGCCATCGGCGAGTTCACGCTCGCCATGACGACGTGGTAGTTGTGCATCTGCCCCGCATGCGGGACGACGGGAATCGAATGCGCCTCGGCCAGCGCCGCGATCTTGCGCGCGGCGGTGAGGCCGCCGACGCGGTTCGTGTCGAACTGGATATAGTCGACCGCCTTGGCTTCGATCAGCTGCCGGAAACCGTACAGTGTATGTTCGTGCTCGCCCGCCGCGATCGGGGTCGTCCCGAAACGCCGCAGCTCGGCATAGCCATGCACATCGTCGGGAATGATCGCCTCTTCGAGCCAGCGCAGGTTGAACGGCTCGAGCAGCCGCATCATCCGCTTCGCATAGTCGAGCGACCAGCCCATATAGGCGTCGGCCATGATGTCGATGCCGTCGCCGACGGTCTCGCGCACCGTCCGCACCAGATCGAGGTTGCGCTGCATCCCCTCGGCGCCGTCGACCGGGCCCCAGCCGAAACGGAGCTTCATCGCCTTGTAACCGTCGGCCTTGTAGCGCCCGGCCTCGGCGGCGAGCTCGTCGAGCGGAGTCGAGTAAAGGCGGCTGGCGTAGACCGGGATCGAGGGCTTGGTGCGGCCACCCATCAACCGGTAGCAAGGCTGGCCGGCCGATTTGCCCATGAGATCCCACAGCGCGATATCGACCGCGCTGATCGCCACCATCGCGACGCCCTTGCGCCCGTAAGCCATCGTGCGGCGGTACATATGCTGCCACAGAAATTCGGTGTCCCAGGGATTCTCGCCGATCAGCAGCGGGGCGAGATGCCGGTCGACCAGCGCCTTGGTGACATGCGGCGACAGCGCGGCATTCCCGATCCCGACATGCCCTTCATCAGTGAAGATCTCGACGATCAGCCA
>NZ_DASWTD010000674.1:0-2405 GCF_036402335.1 Sphingopyxis sp.
AAATATGGTTACTGTAAAGCCGGTCGACATTAACCATTTCAGAAAATGGTCAAAATCAGGGCCGGCTGGAATCTTTCGGAGTCAGATTGAGCCAAGGCGTCATTGCGAGCGAAGCGAAGCAATCCAGCGCGATGCCTGGCATAGCTGGATTGCTTCGTCGCTGCGCTCCTCGCAATGACGATTCATCCAAGGCCGGAACAGCCCTGGCAGCCGGCACGCACCCGAATGCCCGCGGCGGCAAGCGCTGCGTGCGCGTCGGCGATGCTCGCTTCGCCGAAATGGAAGATCGAGGCGGCGAGCACCGCGCTGGCGTGTCCCCTGGTGATCCCCTCGACCAGATGATCGAGCCCGCCCACGCCGCCGCTGGCGACGACGGGCACGCTTACCGCATCGGCGATCGTGCGCGTGAGGGCCAGATCATAGCCGTCGCGCGTGCCATCCCGATCCATAGAGGTCACGAGCAGCTCGCCCGCGCCGAGTGCGGCAAGGCGGACCGCGTGTTCGATCGCGTCGATTCCGGTTTCGCGTCGGCCGCCATGCGTGAAGATCTCCCAGCGCCCCGGCCCGACCTGCCGCGCATCGACCGATCCGACGATGCACTGGCTGCCGAAGCGCTCGGCGATCTCGGCCACGACCTCGGGCCGCGCGACCGCAGCGCTGTTGACTGCCACCTTGTCGGCGCCCGCAAGCAACAGCGCGCGCGCATCTTCGGGGCTGCGCACGCCGCCGCCCACGGTCAGCGGCATGAAGCACACCTCCGCGGTCCGGCGGACCATGTCGATCAGCGTCCCGCGGCCTTCGTGGCTCGCGGAGATGTCGAGGAAGCAGAGCTCATCGGCGCCCGCGGCATCATAGGCGCGGGCTGCTTCGACCGGATCGCCCGCATCCCTGAGATGGACGAAGTTGACGCCCTTTACGACGCGCCCGTCCTTGACGTCGAGGCAGGGGATGACGCGCGCGCGGACGCTCACAGCGCCGCCACCGCCAGCGCGGCGGCAAGGTCGAGCCGCCCGTCATAGAGTGCGCGGCCGGTGATCACGCCCTCGATCCCGTCCTTTGCGTGGATCGCGAGCATCCGGATATCGCCGATCCCCGCGACGCCGCCGCTCGCAATGACGGGAATGTCGGTCGCGCGCGCCAGATCGACCGTCGCCTCGACATTGCAGCCTTTGAGCAAGCCGTCGCGGCCCACATCGGTGAAGAGCAGCGCGGCCACACCCGCATCCTCGAAGCGCCGCGCCATGTCGACGATCGAGACGTCGGACACATCGGCCCAGCCCTTGGTCGCGACCATGCCATCGCGCGCGTCCACCGCGACGACGATTCCACCGGGAAAGTCGCTCGCCGCCTCGCGAACGAGTTCGGGATTCTCGAGTGCCGCGGTACCGATCACGACGCGCGCGACACCAAAGTCGAACCAGCGTTCGATCGCCTCGCGATTGCGGATCCCGCCGCCCAGCTGGACGTAACCGGGAAAGGCTTCGACGATCGCTTTCACCGCCTCGCCATTGACCGATCCGCCAGCGAAAGCGCCATCAAGGTCGACGACATGAAGATGCCCTGCGCCAGCTTCGGCGAACAGCAGCGCCTGGGCAGCGGGATCGTCACCATAGACCGTCGCGCGGTCCATATCGCCCTCGGCAAGGCGTACGACCTGGCCCGCCTTCAGATCGATCGCGGGGAAAACGATAAGGCTCATGGCCGCCACTCCAGGAATCGGGCGAGGAAATCGAGCCCGTAACGCTGGCTCTTCTCGGGATGGAACTGCACGCCGATCATCGTATCGCGTGCGACCGCGGCGGTGACGGGGCCGCCATGATCGCTCACCGCCGCGAGATGCGCCGCGTCGGCGACGTCGAAGACAAAGCTGTGCAGATAATAGGCCTCGCCCGCTGCTATCAGCGGATGGGGCGTTGCCGGCGTCACGTCGTTCCAGCCCATATGCGGCACCTTGAGCGCCGGATCGGCGGGGCGGAGCAGGCGGACGGTGCCGGGGATCCAGCCAAGCCCTTGCTCGCCGCCGAACTCCTCGCCGCGCGTCGCCATCAGCTGCATGCCGACGCAGATGCCGAGAAAGGGCTTGTTGCGCCCAAGCACCGCTTCGTCGAGTGCGGCGCGCATGCCCGGAATCGCGTTCAACGCCGAAGCACAGGCCGCAAAGGCGCCCACCCCCGGCAGCACGATCCTGTCCGCTGCAAGCACGACCGCCGGATCGGCGGTCACGGAAACCGAGGTCGCACCCGCGGCGCGGAGCGCGTTGTGGACCGAATGGAGATTGCCCGCGCCGTAATCGATCAGCGCGACCGCTTCAGCCACCGCCCAGCGTCCCCTTGGTGGAGGGCACCGAATCGGCCTTGCGCGGATCAATCTCGACCGCCTGCCTCAGCGCGCGTGCGAGCGCCTTG
>NZ_DASWTD010000675.1:0-23604 GCF_036402335.1 Sphingopyxis sp.
TAACCGGTGTCATGTTAACTGAAACATTGCCTCGCCAATGTCAAGCGCCGATTGTCTTACAACTTTCCCCGTCCGGAAGCTGGAAAAAAATCCTGTCCGATCAACGCCGAACGTCGAGTCCGCCGGCATGAAAAGCCGCAATGTCGGCCGCACCGAACCGGCTGGCGTCGCCGGGCAGCGAATGTTTGAGGCAGGTCAGCGCCAGACCGGTCTCGGCCATGACCCGCGCATCGCTGCCCGACAAATACGCATGAAGCACGCCTGCGGCGAAAGCGTCGCCCGCACCGATGCGGTCGACGATCCCGTTGACGTCGATTTCGGCGGTCTGGTGTGCACTGTTTCCGAGGTCGACGCGTGCCGCGATCCGGTGGTGATCGGCGGTCACCGTATGGCGCGCGGTCGAGGCGATCAGCCGAAGCCCCGGGAAAGCGGCAAAGCCCGCGTCCGCGGCTTCACGGCGGCGATCCTCGCCCTCGCCCGAAAAGTCGCGCTCCAGAACGAGCGACAGGTCGCGGTGGTTGCCGAAGAGAATGTCGGCCATGCCGATGAGGTCGGACAGGATGGCCCGCGGATCGCTGTCCCACGCCTCCCACAGCATCGCGCGATAATTGCCGTCGAAGCTGACCGGCACGCCAAGCCGCTTCGCCGCCCGCGCCGCTGCGAGCGCGGCCTCGGCCGAGCGCGGCCCGAGCGCGGGAGTAATGCCCGACAGGTGGAGCAGGCCGGCGCCATCGAGCAGCACGTCCCAGTCATAATCCCCGGGGCCGCTCGCGGCGAAGCTCGACCCGGCGCGGTCATAGACGATTTCGGACGACCGCAATCCCGCGCCGACGCTGAGGAAATAGAGCCCCATGCGCCCCGCGCCGCTGGTGACGGCGGTGCAGTCGACACCCGCGCCGCGCACCGCCGCCACCGCGCCGCGACCCAGCGCATTCGACGGGATTCTGCTGATCATCGCGCAGTCGTGGCCAAGATGCGCGAGGCCGATCGCGACATTCGCCTCGGCTCCGCCGACATGCAGGCCAAGCGACGGCGACTGCATCAGCAGCTCGTTGCCCGGTGCGGTCAGGCGGATCAGCAGTTCGCCGAAAAAGACGAGGCGGCCGGGCATGGCGCGATGCTAGCGCGCGAGCCAGCCGCCGTCGACGGCGAGGATGTGGCCCTGCACATAGTCCGACGCCGGCGACGCGAGGAATACCGCAGCACCGCCGATATCGGCGGGATCGCCCCAGCGGCCTGCGGGAATACGCTCGATGATCTGGCGATTGCGCGTCTCGTCGCCCTGAAGCGCCGCGGTGTTGTTCGTCGCGATATAGCCGGGCGCGATCGCGTTGACCTGCAGGCCCTTTGCCGCCCATTCGTTGGCGAGCAGCTTGGTGAGCCCGCCGACGCCCGATTTCGATGCGGTGTAGCTCGGCACGCGGATGCCACCCTGAAAGGTCAGCATCGAGGCGATGTTGATGATCTTGCCCGAACCGCGCGCGATCATATGGCGGCCGACGCCCTGGCAGAGGAAGAAGAGGGTCTTGAGATTGGTGTCCATCACCGCGTCCCAATCGGCCTCGGTAAAGTCGACCGCATCGGCGCGGCGGATGATACCGGCGTTGTTGACGAGGATATCGATGCGGCCGAATTCGGCGAGCACGGCGTCGATGAGCGGCTGCACCGCGCCGACGCTCGACAGGTCGGCGGCGAAATTTTCGCCCTTGCGCCCGAGCTCGCGCACCTTGCCGACAGTCTCGTCGGCGGGCGAGCGGCCCGCGGCGGCGATGTCGGCCCCCGCTTCGGCGAGCGCGAGCGCGATGCCTTGGCCGATGCCGGTGTTGGCGCCGGTAACAAGCGCGACTTTTCCTGTCAGATCGAACATCTTGATCCTCTTACCCTTCGTCATGCCGGACTTGATCCGGCATCCATTCCTGCGGCCTTGCCATGGACCCCGGATCAAGTCCGGGGCGGCGATGAGGGACTTACTTCAACTGGCAGATGTCGAGGACGTTCATGTCGGTATAGTCGAGATTCTCGCCGCCCATCGCCCAGATGAAGGCATATTTCTTCGTCCCCGACCCCATGTGGATCGACCAGGGCGGGCTGATCACCGCTTCCTCGTTCGCGATCACGATGTGCCGCATGCCGTCGGGCTCGCCCATATAATGGAAGATGCGGTCGTTTTCTTGCGGAAGGTCGAAATAGAGATAGATTTCGCTGCGACGGTCGTGGAGGTGCGGCGGCATCGTGTTCCAGACGCTGCCTTCCTCGAGCACCGTCAGCCCGAGCAGCAGCTGCGCGCTTTCGCACACGCCGGGGATCACGAGCTGGTAGATCGTCCGCTGGTTCGAATTGGCGAGGTCGCCGCGCGCGAGCGGGTTTGCCTGGTCGAGCGTGATGTGCCGGATCGGGCAGACCTTGTGCGCCGGAAGCGAGGCGAGATAGAAACGCGCGCCGTCGCCTTCGAAGCTGACGTCCTTTGACCCCATCGGAATGTAGAGGCATTCCTTGTTCTTCATCTCGAACCGCTGGCCGTCGACGGTGATCGCACCGGCAGTGCCGATATTGACCGCCGCCATTTCGCGTCGTTCGAGGAAGGGATGCCCCGCCGCCGAGGCCGGAACGCTCTGCTCGGGCAGTTTCACTGCGCCGCCCTTCGGCACCGCACCGCCGATCACGAATCGCTCATTGTGCGAATAGTTGAGATGGACCTTGCCGGCCTCGAACATGCCGGAAACGAGGTAACGGTCGCGCAAGGCGTCGTTCGAAACCTCCTCCATCATGTCGGGGTGCGTCGCGTGATAGGTCTTCGCATACATTTGAGTATCGTCCTCGCCCGGAAATGATTGTGACGCGTCGTGCTACCGCCAAAGGTAACCGGTGTCAATGTGGCCATGGGCGACTCTTTTGTGACACGAGCCGTTTCCGGACGACTTCGCACGCGGTCAGGGACGGCAAAATTGTCGTAATTTGTCGCAACCGCCCTATTGCGCTTGCAAGCGGCTTTCCGATGGGTTGAATAGGCCCAAATTCCTTCGCCCCCCGGCGAACCGTGACGGATATCATCGATTATGACCGAAAACAGGCTGCCGCTCCTTGCCGGGGTATTGTGCGCCATGACCCTGTCGCTGGGCGCTTGCACCCGCGAGGGTGAGGACGGCGGCCGCAATCGCGGAGCGCCCGAGGTCGGCTATGTCAGCGTCGCGGTGCAGCCCGTGCCGGTCACCACGTCGCTCGGCGGTCGCACCGTCGCGTTCGAAACCAGCGAAGTGCGGCCGCAGGTGAACGGCCTGATCCGCCGCCGCCTGTTCACCGAAGGCGGCTTCGTCCGCGCCGGCCAGCCGCTCTACCAGATCGATGCGAGCCTCTATCAGGCCGGGGTCGACCAGGCGGCCGCCAACCTCGCCAGCGCGCGGGCGAGCGCGCAGGCGGCCGACGAACGGGCACGGCGCCTCGAACCGCTCGCCAAGATGCAGGCGGTCGCCGAGCAGGATTATACCGACGCGCTGGCGCAGGCGCGGATGGCGCGCGCCGCGGTCGCGCAGAACAGCGCGGCGCTCGAAACCGCGCGAATCAACCTGCGCTATGCGACGATCACCGCGCCGATCAGCGGCCGGATCGGCCGCAGCCTCGCGACTCCCGGCGCGCTTGTCAGCGCGAGCCAGTCCGAACCGCTCGCGGTGATCCAGCAGACCGATCCGATGTATGTCGACATGCAACAGTCGAGCGCCGAGCTCACCACGCTGCGCGCCGCGCTCGAAAGCGGCGGCGTCGCGGCGGGCAACACGACGGTGCGCCTGCGGCTCGAGGACGGCAGCGCCTATGGCTTTGCGGGGACGGTCCAGTTTTCCGACATTACGGTGAGCGAGGCGACCGGCACCGTTACGCTGCGCGCGCGCTTCCCCAATCCCAAGGGCACGTTGCTGCCCGGCATGTTCGTGACCGCGCTGTTCGACCAAGCGGTCAACCCCGCGGCGATCCTCGTGCCGCAACCCGCATTGCAGCGTGATTTCGACGGGTCGGCGTTCGTCTATCTCGTCGGCAAGGACAATAAGGCGGTCCGGCGCAAGGTGACCGCCAACCGCACCGTCGGCGCCAACTGGGTGATCACCGACGGGCTGAAAGCGGGCGAACGCGTCATCACGCAGGGCGTCGGCAATGTGAAACAGGGCGCATCGATCCGGCCGGTTCCGGCGAACAGTCCGCAGCGGGTGGGGGCACCCGCGGGCAAGAACGCAGCCGGCGCAGCAAAGGATAAATAGGCCCCCATGTCGCGCCTTTTCATCAACCGGCCGATCTTTGCCTGGGTGCTGGCGATCATCGTCATGCTGGGCGGCGTCGGCGCGCTGTTCGCGCTGCCGATCGAGCAATATCCCGATATCGCACCGGCGCAGGTCAATATCCGCGCGACCTATCCCGGCGCGTCGGCCGAAACGATCGAGAACAGCGTCACCCAGGTGCTCGAGCAGCAGCTGACGGGGATCGACGGCCTGCTCTATTTCAGCTCGCAGTCGAGCTCGCGCGGGCAGGCGAATATCACGGCAATTTTCGCCAAGGGGACCGATCCCGACATCGCGCAGGTGCAGGTCCAGAACAAAATCCAGTCGGCGTTGTCGCGCCTGCCTGCGCAGGTACAGAGCCAGGGGATCCGCGTCACCAAGGCGAATTCGGACACGCTGCTGCTGGTCGGCGTCTATGACGAGACCGACACAAGATCGTTTCAGGACGTATCCGATTTCCTCTCCTCGAACATTCAGGATCCGCTGTCGCGCGTCGAGGGCGTGGGCGAGGTCAACGTGTTCGGCGCGCCGCACGCGATGCGCATCTGGCTCAATCCGCAGCGCCTCGCCGCGGTATCGCTGATGCCGGGCGACGTGATTTCGGCGATCACCGCGCAGAACAGCGAAGTCGCCGCGGGCGAAGTCGGCGGCCTGCCCGCTCCGCAGGGCCAGATGCTCAACGCGACGGTGACCGCGCAGTCGCGCATGCAGACCCCGCAGCAGTTCGAAAATATCGTGCTAAAGACGCTGCCCGACGGGTCGAGCGTGCGGATCAAGGACATCGCGCGCGTCGAGCTCGGCGCCGAAAGCTATAGCACGATCGTCCGGATCAACGGGCATCCGGGTGCGGGCATGTCGATTTCGCTGTCGCCGGGGTCCGACGCGCTCGAAACCGCCGACCGCGTCAAGGCGCGTATGGAGGAACTCGCCGCCGACTTCCCCGACGGCCTGACCTACAGCTATGCCAACGACGCCACCGCCTTCATCAAGCTGTCGGTGAGCGAAGTGCAGAAATCGCTGTTCGAGGCCATTTTGCTCGTCATCCTCGTGATGTTCGTCTTCCTGCAAAGCTGGCGCGCGGTCATCATTCCCGCGATCGCCGTTCCCGTCGTCTTGCTCGGGACGTTCGGCATTTTCTATATCGCGGGGTTCAGCATCAACACGATGACGCTGTTCGGGCTGACGCTCGCGATCGGCCTGCTCGTCGACGACGCGATCGTGGTGGTCGAGAATGTCGAGCGATTGATGGAAGAAAATCCCGGCATGTCGGCGCGCGAGGCGACGATCCAGTCGATGCAGGAATTGCAGGTCGCGCTGATCGCGATCGCGATGGTGCTGTCGGCGGTGTTCCTGCCGATGGCCTTTTTCGGTGGCTCGACCGGCGTCATCTATCGCCAGTTCTCGGTCACCATCGTATCGGCGATGGCGCTGTCGGTGCTCGTCGCGCTGATCCTCAGCCCCGCGCTGACATCGAGCCTGCTCAAGCCCAAGAAGCATGGCGACGAGGCCGTAACCGGTAGCCGTTTCCCGCGCCTGCGCGCCGGGCTCGAACGCGCCAAGAACGGCTTCAACACCCGCTTCGACGACATGGTGAACCGCTATGTCGGCAGCGTTACCGCGGTCGTCGACCGCAAATGGCTTTTCCTTGGCCTCTACGCGATCATCCTCGTGCTGCTCGCCGTCCTGTTCCTGCGGCTTCCGAGTGGCTTCCTGCCCGGCGAAGACCAGGGGCGCGTGCAGGTGCAGTTCCGCCTGCCGGCCGGCGCGACGCAGGCGCGAACGCTGGAAGTGCGCGACGCCGTCGAGAAATATTTCCTGACGCAGGAAAAGGCCAATGCGCAGGCGCTGTTCCTCGTCGCCGGCGGTGGCGGCGGTGGCGGCGCAGTGGGCCAGAACACCGGCCAAGGCTTCGTCAACCTCACCCACTGGGACGACCGGCCGGGCAAGGAAAACACCGCCGATGCGATCGTCGAACGCGCGCGCAAGGCGTTCAGCGGCCTCCGCGATGCACAGGTCTTCGCGCTCGTCCCCGGCGCGGTGCGCGGCCTCGGCGATTCGTCGGGCTTTACGATGCAGCTCCAGAATCGCGGCGGAATGAACCGCGAGCAATTCGCCGCGGCGCGCGACCGGCTGCTCGCGATGGCCAACGCCAATCCCAGGCTGACATCGGTGCGCCTCAGCGACCTTCCCGACGTCGCGACGCTGAAGATCGACGTCGATACGCAGCGGCTGACCGCCTATGGCATCAACAATGCCGATGTGAACGCGACGCTCGCGACCGCATGGGGCGGCCGGTACGTCAATGATTTCATCGACAAGGGCCGCGTCAAGCGCGTCTATGTCCAGGGCGACGCGCCCTATCGTGCGACACCCGAAGCGCTCGGCCAGTGGTATGTCCGTTCGGCTGATGGCGAGATGTCGCCCTTCTCCGCCTTCGCGCGCACGGGCTGGGCAACGACGCCGAGCAGCACGTCACGCTTCCAGGGCGTGCCCGCGTTCGAGATTTCGGGCCAGCCCGCCGCGGGCACCAGTTCGGGCGAGGCGATGGACGAGATGGAAGCGATGGCGGCGCAGATTCCCGGCACCAGCGTCGCCTGGTCGGGCTCCTCCTATCAGGAACGGCTGTCGTCGGGGCAGGCGCCTTTGCTCTATGCGATCTCGCTGCTCGTCGTCTTCCTTTGCCTTGCCGCGCTCTACGAAAGCTGGTCGATTCCGCTCGCGGTGATCCTCGTCATCCCGCTCGGCCTGATCGGCGCGGTGTTCGCGGTCAATCTCCGCGGCCTTGAAAACGACGTCTATCTCCAGATCGGCTTGCTCACCACGATGGGGCTCGCGGCGAAAAACGCGATCCTGATGATCGAATTCGCCGAACAGGAAGAACGCAAGGGCAAGCGCGTGATCGAGGCGGCGGTCGAGGCGGCGCGTATCCGCCTGCGCCCGATCCTGATGACCAGCTTCGCCTTCATCTTCGGCGTGCTGCCGCTTGCGATCGCGACCGGTGCCGGCGCGAACAGCCGCGTCGCGATCGGCACATCGGTAATCGGCGGCATGCTCACCGCTGCCTTCCTCGCGATCTTCTTCATCCCGCTCTTCTTCGTGCTTGTCCGCCGCGGCGTTCGCGACGGTCTTGCCGCGGCACGTGCGCGTTTCGGCAAGAAGAAGGATGGCGACGCGGGCGCAACCGAGGTGCCGGCATGATCGGCACCCGCTCCCTCCTGCTCGCGGGCACGCTGGCGCTCGCCGGATGCTCGCTCGCGCCGAAGACGGTGCTGCCGGCGCCGCCGGTACCGCAAAGCTGGCCCGCCGGCGACGCCTATCTGCTGCAGAGCGAGGCGGCGCTGCCGATTCTCTCGTACAAGAGCGTCTTCACCGATCCGCGCCTCCAGTCGCTCGCGGATCAGGCGCTTGCCAACAACCGCGACCTGCGGGTCGCCTATGCCAATGTCGCCGCTGCGCGTGCGCAGGTGCGCGTCACGCGGTCGGGACAATTCCCCGAACTCGGAATCAGCGCCGGCGCGGGCTATTCGGATAATGGAGGAACCGGCAACGGAGCCGGCGATTTCTCGCTGCGCGGCGGTGTGACCGCTTTCGAGCTCGACCTGTTCGGCAAGCTCGCCAACGCGACCGAGGCCGACCGCAACCGCGCACTCGGCACCGAGGCGGCATCGCGTACGGTGCGTCTCGCACTGATCGCCAACCTCGCCGACGCATGGGCGACCTATGGCGCCGATCGCGACCTCCTGAAAATCGCCGAAGACACGGCCGCCAATGCGCGCGAAAGCGTACGGCTCACCAAGGCTCGGCTCGATGGCGGCGTCGCGCCGCGCACCGACCTGCGTCAGGCCGAACAGATCCTCGCGACCGCCGAGGATTCGATCGCACAGCAAAGGACGGCGCTCGCGCAGGACGAAAACCTGATCCGCCTGCTCGTCGGCGATGAGATCGATCGCGCGCTGCTGCCGGTGAGCCTGACCGAAGTGACGCCGACGATCGTGTCGCTGCCTGCCGGGGTCAGTTCCGAAATCCTGCTCCGCCGTCCCGACGTGATCGAGGCCGAATATGGCCTGCGCGCCGCCAACGCCGATATCGGCGTCGCGCGCGCGCAACTCTTCCCGTCGATTTCGCTGACCGGGCTGCTCGGCTTTGCCAGCAATGCGCTCGGCAGCCTGTTCGACAGCGGGTCGTTCAATTGGTCGGCGGGCGGCGATGCGACCGCGACGATCTTCGACGCCGGCCGCCGCCGCGCCGGGGTCGCGGTCAGCGAGGCGCAGCGCGATTCCGCACTCGCGGGTTATGAGGGCGCGATCCAGACCGCGTTCCGCGAAGTCGCCGACGCACTCGCGGTGCAGGGGACGATCACCGAACGGGTGCGCGCCGCCGCTGCGAATAGCGAAGCCGCAAGCGACACCGCGACGCTTACCGACGCGCGTTACAAAGGCGGCGTCGACAGCTTCCTCTCCAGCCTCGACGCGCAGCGCAGCCTCTATTCGGCGCGGCGGAGCGAGGTCGGGACGCAATTGCTGCTCGTCCAGACGCGAATCGCGCTGTTTCGCGCCTTGGGCGGCGACAGCAGCGCGGGTTCGACCGTACCCTAACCCCGCTTCCCTCGTCACTCCGGACTTGATCCGGGGTCCACGACCACGCTCTCGGAATGGATGCCGGATCAAGTCCGGCTGACGATAAGGGCCTCCGACTCTCCTTGACAATCGACCCCGCTCGCGCGCTAATAGAACATATCAGGAACAAATGATGCGCGAGTCGTCTTCCCAACTCGCCGGGCTGCGCCGAAGCATCGCCCGGCTGACCGCCAATGGCGGTCTCGAAAGCCGCCCGGCCGAAGGCTGGCTGGCGAGCGGTCACGCGTCCTTCGACGCAGCGCTCGGCGGCGGCCTCGCGATCGGGCGCGCCCATGAATTTTTCGCCGCCGACGCACTCGACGCGACGAGCGCCGCCGCCTTCGCCGCGCTGCTCGCGCTGCGCACCGCGGGCAAGGCGCCGCTGATCTGGCTGCGCACGAGCGATGCCGGCAAGCGCACCGGCCATATCTATGCCCCCGGCATCGCCGAACTCGGCGGCGACCCCGACCGGCTGCTGCTCGTCGAGGCCGCCGATCCGAAGATGCTGCTCGCCTGCGCCAACGACGCGATCCGTTGCGCGGGATCGGCGGCGGTGATCGTCGAAAGCTGGGGCAAATTCCCCTTGTTCGATCTGACTGCGGGGCGCCGCCTCGCGCTCGGTGCGCGCGATGCGGGCACCACGCTCCTGATGCTTCGCCTCAATGCATCGCCGTCGCCGAGCGTCGCCGAAACGCGCTGGGGCGTCGCCGCTGCCTCCTCGCGCGCGCTCGAAGCCAATGCGCCGGGCGCCCCCGCCTTCGACCTCGAACTGTTGCGCTGGCGCGGCGGCCCTGCGGGGACGCGCTGGCGACTGGACTGGAACCATGACGAAAAATGCTTCGGGCCAAATGCTGGCGACCCGGCGCTATCTGGCGCTCTTCTTCCCCTTCCTGCCCGCCGAGCGATGGCTTCGCACCGCGCCGCGGCCGCCTGACGCCCCGCTCGTCTTCGCCGAGAAGCAGCGCGGCGCGATGCGGATAGCGAGCGTCGATGCGCAGGCGCTCGCCGTCGGGCTGCGCGCCGGCATGCCGCTCGCCGATGCGCGCGCGCAGGTCGGCGCGCTCACCGTCGTTCCGCACGACCCGGTGCTCGACCAGGACTGGCTCGATCGGCTCGCGCAAGGTTGCGCGCGCTATTCCCCGCTTGTCGCGCTCGACGCCCCCGACGGACTCATCCTCGACATCGCGGGCGCCGAACATCTGTACGGCGGCGAAGCCGACCTTGTGAGCGATGTCGAAATGCGGCTCGCGCGGCTCGGCATGACGCTCCGCCACGCGCTCGGCCCCACGGCCGATGCCGCGCACGCACTCGCGCGGTACCAGACGCGCCCCGCCCCCGACGAGGGACAGGCAATCCGCCGCCTGCCCGTCGCCGCGCTCGAACTCGAAGCCGAGGCGGCGACCGCGCTCGTCCGCGCGGGCCTCAAGACGATCGGCGACCTCGCGAGCCGTCCGATGGCGAATATCGCCGCGCGCTTCGGCGCCGATGCCGCGATGGCGCTGCGCCGCCTGCTCGGCGATGCGCCGAGCCCGCTCGATCCACGGGTCGCCCTGTCGCCGGTCGTTGCGGACCGCCGATTTGCCGAACCGCTGGGCAGTAGCGCGCACGCGACCAAAGTGCTGGCCGAACTCGCGGGCGAAGCGATCGAGGAGCTTGGGGAACGCGGCAAGGGCGGGCGCCATTTCCGCGCGACCTTTTTTCGCAGCGACGGCCTCGCGCGCAGCATCGCGATCGAAACCGGCCATCCGACGCGCGACACGGGGCTGGTGATGCGCCTGTTCGCCGAGCGCATGGACAGCCTCGCCGATCCGCTCGACCCCGGCTTCGGCTTCGACATGATCCGCCTCGCCGTGCCGCGGCTGGAGGCGCTCGGTGCGAGCCAGCTCAAGCTCGAGGGCGGCGCGGTCCGCGCGGCGAGCGAAAGCGCGGCAATGGACGAGCTCGCTGACCGGCTGGCGACGCGGCTCGGGCGCGGGCGCGTGCGGCGGCTGCGTCCTGCCGATACGCATATTCCCGAACAGGCGCAGCTCGAGCTGCCCGCAATCGACGCCCCCACGCCTTTGCCCTGGCAGGAACCCGAACCCGGCGAGCCGCCCACGCGCCCCTTCCACCTTTTCGACCCGCCGCAGCCGATCGAGGTGATTGCCGAGGTGCCCGACGGCCCGCCGCATCATTTCCGCTGGCGGCGCGCGACGCACGCGATCCGCCGCTACGAAGGCCCCGAACGCATCGCCGCCGAATGGTGGCGCCGCCGCGATAATGGCGGCCTGACACGCGACTATTACCGCGTCGAGGATGCGCAGGGCCGCCGCTTCTGGCTCTTCCGCCACGGCCTCTACGACGAAAAACCCGACCCGCGCTGGTATATCCACGGCGTCTTCGCATGAGCGGGGAACCCGATCCCGGCTTCGCCGAACTGGTCGCGGCGACCAACTACAGCTTCCTGCGCGGCGCTTCGCATCCCGCCGACATGGTGGCCGAGGCGATCGCGCTCGGCATGACCGGCATTGGCATCGCCGACCGTAACAGCGTCGCGGGGGTGGTGCGGGCGTGGGCATTTCTGAAGGAGTTGCGGGCTAAGGAAGACGAGAGAGCCAAGGAGTTTCGGCTAGTGGTCGGCGCGCGACTCGTCTTCGCCGACGGCACCCCCGATATCGTCGCCTATCCGGTCAGCCGCCACGGCTGGGGTAGGCTGACACGCCTTCTCTCGACCGGGAACCTGCGTGCGGAGAAAGGCGACTGTATCCTCAATCTTGAGGACCTTCTCGGCCATTGCGAGGACCTGTTGCTGATCGCAACGGGCGGTGATGAGGCGTTGCTTCGCAAACTCAAACAGGTCCGGCGAAAGTCGGTATGGCTCGCCGCAACCATGTCGCGATCGGGTGCCGATGCGCGGCGGGTGATCGAACTCGAACGCCTGTCGGCTGCAACGGGCGTCCCCCTGCTCGCGACCAACGACGCGCTTTATGCAACGATCGCCCAGCGTCCCTTGCACGATGTCATCACCAGCATCCGTGAAGGCACCACGGTCCAAAAGGCCGGCAAGCTCTTGCGCGCGAATGGCGAACGCCACCTGAGATCACCTGCCGAAACGGCGCGCTTGTTCAAGGATCATCCCAAAGCGATCGAGCAAAGCACGAAGCTGCTCGATCGCATTCACTTCGACCTTGAAGACCTGCGCTACGAATATCCTCACGAACCCGTTCCGCCAGGCTGGAAGCCCTTCTCCTATCTACATCATCTGGTGAAGACCGCAGCGGAGAGACGGTATGGCACGCCGCTACCCCCCAAGGTCAGGAAGCTTGTCGGCAATGAACTCCGGCTGATACGCAGGCGGGGTTACGTCTATTATTTCCTGACGGTCTACGATCTCGTCCGCTTCGCCCGCGCGCAAGACCCGCCGATCCTCTGCCAGGGGCGGGGATCGGCCGCCAATTCGATCGTCTGCTTCCTGCTCGGCGTGACGTCGGTCGATCCGATGAAGCACGACCTTCTCTTCTCGCGCTTCGTGTCGGCAGAGCGCGACGAGCCACCCGATATCGATGTCGATTTCGAGCATGAGCGCCGCGAAGAGGTTATCCAGTATATCTATGATCGCTATACGCGTGATCGCGCCGCGATCGCCGCAACCGTCATCCACTATCGCCCGCGCAGCACAATCCGCGAGGTCGGCAAGGCGCTGGGGTTAAGCGAGGATGTCACCGCGCGCCTCGCCGACACCAGTTGGGGCAGCTGGGGTGACGAAGTCCCGGTCGAGCGGCTGGTCGAAGCCGGGCTCAATCCGCACAATGGCGAAATCGAGCGATTGCACCGCTTCGTCGGGGAATTATTGAAAGCGCCGCGCCACCTGTCGCAACATGTCGGCGGCTTCGTGCTCACCGAAGGTCGGCTCGACGAACTCGTCCCGATCCACAATGCCGCGATGGAGGACCGGACCTTCATCGAATGGGACAAGGATGACATCGACGCGCTGGGATTGATGAAGGTCGATGTGCTGGCACTCGGGATGCTCACCTGCATCCGCAAATGCTTCGACCTGATGCGCGAGCACGCGTTGGGCGACCATACGCTGGAAGTCGACATCGATTGCGACGATCCCGAAGTCTACGGCATGCTTCAAAAGGGCGACAGCATCGGTGTGTTTCAGGTCGAAAGCCGCGCCCAGATCAACATGCTGCCGCGTCTACGCCCGAAGGTCTTTTACGATCTGGTCGTGCAGGTGGCGATCGTCCGCCCCGGCCCGATCGAGGGCGATATGGTTCATCCCTATTTGCGCCGCCGCAACAAGGAAGAGCCGGTCGAATTTCCCGAACCCGCCCCGCCGCACCCACCTGATGAATTGCACGATGTTTTGGGAAAAACCTATGGTGTGCCCTTGTTCCAGGAACAGGCGATGAAGCTGGCGATGGTCGCGGCGGACTTCACCCCCGAAGAAGCAAACGGCCTCCGCCGCGCGATGGCGACCTTTCGCAATGTCGGCACGATCGAAAATTTCCGCGAGAAGATGATCGGCGGCATGGTGCGTCGAGGCTACAAACAGGACTTCGCCGAACGCTGCTTCAAGCAGATCGAGGGCTTCGGCAGCTATGGCTTTCCCGAAAGCCACGCCCAATCCTTTGCGCGACTTGTCTATGTCTCTTCGTGGATCAAGCATTACCACCCCGCGGTCTTCGCCTGCGGCATCCTCAATTCGCAGCCGATGGGCTTCTATGCGCCCGCGCAGCTTGTTCGCGACGCACGCGAGCATGGGGTCGAGGTGCGCGAGGTCGACGTGAATGCGAGTGGCTGGGACAACAGTCTCGAACGGCGCGAGGACGGTAGCCTCGCGCTGCGGCTCGGCTTTCGGCAGGTCGACGGGTTTCGCGAGGAATGGGCGATACAGATCGTCGAGGCGCGAAGAACCCCCTTCGCCTCGGTCGAGGAACTCGCCCGCCGTGCCAACCTGCCGTCACGCGCGCTGCGCCTTCTCGCCGAAGCCGATGCGTGCCGCTCGATGGGGCTCGACCGGCGCCCCGCTCTCTGGGACGCGCGGCGCGTTCGGCAGGGCGTGCTGCCGCTGTTCGGCGCGGCCGAAACCGACGAACTCGGCGCCGAGGAGGATGCGCAGCTGCCTCCAACGCCGCTCGTCGAGCATGTGCTCACCGATTATCAGACGACGCGGCTGTCGCTGAAGGGGCATCCGATGGCGTTCCTCCGCCGCGATTTCGAACACGAGGGGGTGCTGAGCGCTTCTCAGGTCGCGGCGGCGAAGAACGGATCGATCGTGCGCACCGCGGGCGTCGTGCTGATCCGCCAGCGGCCGGGCAAGGGCAATGCGATCTTCATCACGCTCGAGGACGAGGGCGGGATCGTCAACATCCTGCTGTGGGCGCGCCATTTCGAACGCTATCGCCGCGCCGTCATGGCGTCGCGGCTGATGCTCGCCGAAGGCGAAGTGCAGCGGAGCAAGGAAGGGGTGATCCACCTGATGGCGACGCGGATCGTCGATCGGACCGCGATGCTCGATGGGCTGGGTGACGGCCCGCCAGTGCGCCCCGACCTCGCCCACGCCGACGAGGTCCTGCATCCACAGGTGCCGCGCGGATATGCGGCGCAGCATGGCCATCCGCGCAATGTCCGCATCCTGCCCAAGTCGCGGGATTTCCACTGAAGGCCTTGTTTTCCGGCTGACGCCGGAAGCGGACTGGAGCCGCGCCAGTTTCGGCTTCGCCGAACCGCAAAAAAGATGATGCCCCGGCTGTGGGGGCCGGGGCATCTTATCAGGCTATCTAAGGGACCAACCGAATATAGCCTGAATTTTATTCGCGAATTTTAGCCGCGGAGCAGGTTCATCACGCCCTGCGAGCTCTGGTTCGCCTGGGCGAGCATCGCAGTCGATGCCTGCGACAGGATGCCGGCGGCTGCGAGGTTCGTCGATTCGACCGAGAAATCGGCGTCTTCGATGCGCGACTTCGATTCCGCCAGATTGGTGACACCCGACGTCAAATTGTCGACAGCCGACGAGAGGCGGTTCTGCTGCGCACCAAGGTTCGCACGTTCGGTGGCGACCGTCTGGAGTGCGGTGTCGAGCGTCGCGAGCGCGGCCGAAGCGTCGGCGGCGTCCGTGAAGTCGAGCGTTGCAACACCCAGACCCGTGGCGTTGAGGTTCGCGATCTTGATGTTCACGACTTCGGTGGCGTTGAGGCCGGTCTGGATGTCGAAACCAGCGGTGGTCGAGGTGCCGCCGTTGATCAGCGTGTTGCCGTTGAATGTCGCACGCGATGCCACGTCGCCGATCTGCGAGATCAGCGCATCGACTTCGGTCTTGATCGCGCCGCGGTCGGTCGCGCCGTTCGTTCCCGTCGAAGCCTGAAGCGCCAGTTCACGCATACGGACGAGGATGTCCGAAATGCTGCCGGCGGCGCTGTCGGCGGTCTGCGCCAGCGAAATGCCGTCGTTGGCGTTGCGGATCGCCTGCGTCATGCCGCGTGCAGCGGCGTCCATGCGGGTCGCGATGGCGAGGCCGGCGGCATCGTCCTTCGCAGCGTTGATGCGCTTGCCGCTCGACAGGCGTTCCATCGCCTGCGACTGCATTTGGTTCGCGACACGCGAGTTATTCTGGGCGCGAAGCGCGCTCACATTGGTGTTGATGACAGTCATCTTTGTTCCTTTCCGGCCTCGATGGCCATTCCCGTGATGTGAGGGCTCGAGGAGCGGTCACGGAAAGCAGTAACGGCGGGCGGCGGAGGCGATTAAGCGCGCGCGTCAAAAAAACGCCGAAAGCACCTGACAATTGGCACAAGATTCGCTCAACATCTTGAAAATAAGCCGCAAATTTTTTTGGCACGCGCTTTGCATCGTTCTTTGCGTGCGGCGCACCGCCGCGCACAGGACGGATGGAAACAATGAGCACGATTGACCCGAGCCGGCTGCTGCAGATGCGCAGTTCGATCCTCAATCAGAACCAGGCACTGCAACGCGCCGCTGGCCGCGGCGGCATCGGCGGCGCCGAGGGCGGCGTCGACGGCGCGGGCGGAACTCCCGATTTCGGCGCCGCGATCAACAATGCCCTGCAGCAGGTCAACGCCCAGCAGTCGAAGGCCAGCCAGATCAGCGAAGCCTATGAACGCGGCGACACGCACGACATCGTCAGTGTGATGATCGAGCGTCAGAAAGCCTCGCTCGGCTTCGAAACCACGCTCCAGGTGCGCAACAAGCTGCTGTCCGCGTACCGCGACATCATGAACATGCCGGTGTAATCCATGGCCGAGACCCAGATCCTGACCCCCGTCCCCAATTCCATGGACGACGGCCCCGCAAACCGCCTCCCCGCCCCCGTCCTCGGCGGCCGCCTCGCACCGTTGACCCAGTTTGTGCGGCAACCCGCCGTCCAGCGCGCGCTGCCTGCGATCGCGATGACGTCGGCGATCGGTATCGCCGCGCTCGCCTGGTTCACGATGCATGCCGCGCCGCAGGCGCAGCTCTTTGCCGGCCTCGACGACAGCGACAAGGCCGCGGTCGCCGACGCACTCCAGTCGCAGGGTATCGCACACAGCATCGACGCCACCACGGGCGCATTAACCGTCGATGCGGACAAACTGCATCAGGCACGCATCGCGCTCGCCGGACAGGGCTTGCCCAAGGCCGCGCCGAGCGGTGACAGCCTGATCGCCGCGCTGCCCATGGGGTCGAGCCGCGCGATCGAGGGCGAAGCGCTGCGTTCGGCGCGCGAAGCCGACCTGTCGCGCACGATCGAGACGATCGACGCGGTCAAGAGCGCGCGCGTCCATGTCGCCGCCGCCGAACCCAGCCTCTTCGTCCGCGAAGACAAGCCCGCGACGGCTTCGGTGATGCTGACGCTGCAGAACGGCCGCTCGCTCAGCGACGGACAGGTGCAGGCGATCCGCTTCCTCGTCGCCTCGTCGGTTCCCGGCATGAACGCCGATCAGGTGTCGGTGATCGACCAGCGCGGCGCGCTGCTGTCCGATACCGCCAGCGGCAGCGACATGAAGGCTTTCCAACTCCAGTTGCAGGTTGAAGACCGCTTCCGCCGCGCGCTCGACACGTTGCTCGGCCCGATGCTCGGTGCCGGTAACTACACCGTCGAAGTCCACGCCGACGTCGACATGTCCGAAAGCCAGGCGACGCGCGAGAGCTTTCCCGAGAACGACCGTGCACTGACCAGCGAACAGATTACCCGCTCGACCAGCGGCTCGAGCACCCCGCCCGCCGTCGGCATCCCCGGCGCGCTGTCGAACCAGCCGCCGCAGGCGACCACGGTCGTCGCAAACGGCCCGCAGCCCGCGGCTCCCCCCGCGGCCACGTCCGGGACCGAAAGCAACGAAAATGCCGCGCGCGCCTATGAAGTTGGCCGCGAGATTTCGGTGACGCATTCGCCGCAGGGCAAGCTGCGCCGCGTCTCGGTCGCTGTCGCGCTCAACCAGGGCAAGAAGGCGCTGACACAGGCCGACCTCACCAAGATCGACAATCTGGTGAAAGGCGCGATCGGATATGATGCAACGCGCGGTGACCTCGTCGCGATCAACCAGCGCCCGTTCGTCGTGGCCGAAGACACCTCGCCCGCTTTTTACGACCAGGGATGGTTCATGCCGCTCGTTCAGCAGGTCGGGGCGATCCTCGCGGCGCTGCTCGCCTTCCTGTTCATCGGCCGCCCGATGATCCGTGCCGCGAAAGACCGCGCCGCGAAACGCGCCGAACAGAACCAGGCGCTCGAACAGTCGCTGCTCGCCGCCACCGACGGGCGCCCCGCGCTCGCCAGCGGCCATGGCGGCCGCGAAATCACGCTCGAGATGATCGAACAGGCGCCGAGCTACGAAGCCCGCGCCAACCTCGTCCGCGCCTTTGTCCGCCAGGATTCGGCGCGCGCCGCGCTCGTCGTCCGCCACCTGATGCAGGAGGGCGCCCGTGCCTGACGCCGCCGAACTCGACCAGACACCGACGCTGCCCGCCATCGAGGGGTCGGCCGCTGCCGCGATCCTGCTGATGCTGCTCGACGAAAGCGAAGCCGCGACGATCCTGAAGCAGCTGGGTCCCGAAGAAGTGCGTCAGCTCGCGAAAGCGATGTTCGACACCGCCAATGCGAGCGAACAGCAGATCGGGCAGGCGCTCGACCGGTTCGTGACGCGCAGCCGCGACGTCAGCGCGCTCGCGATCGGCGCCGATACGCGCATCCGCACCGTGATCAACGAAGCCGTCGGCAATGTCCGCGCCGACAATATCCTGGCCGCCGTCGCGCCGCAGCGGAGCGCCGCGTCGCTCGAAATCCTGCGCTGGATGGACGTCGACGCGATCAGCGGCCTGCTCGCCAGCGAACATCCGCAGGTCGGCGCGCTGATCCTCTCGGTGCTCGTCCCCGATGTCGCCGCGCGCGCGATCGAAACGCTCGACGAAGTGCTGCAGGCCGACCTCGTGCTGCGCGCCGCGATGCTGACCTCGGTCCCTGCCGCCGCAATCGAAGATCTCGAGGCGGTGCTCGCGAGCGCCAATGTCGATGGCCAGCGCGTCGCCAAGCAGGCGATCGGCGGCCCGAGCGACGTCGCGAAGATCATGAAGAAAATGCCGAAGCAGCTTTCGGAGCGCACGCTCCGCTCGCTCAAGAAGCACGACCGCATCCTCGCCCAGACGATCGAGGAAGAGATGTTCATCTTCGAAAACCTGCGCGACCTCGACAAGAAGAGCCTTGGCAGCGTGCTGCGCTCGGTCGACGCCGCCCAGCTCGCCATCGCGCTCAAGGGCGCCGACGACGAGATGGTCGACATGTGCCTCGCAACGATGTCGAAACGCGCGTCGGAAACGATCCGCGACGAAATGGCCGAAATGACGATGGTCAAGCGCGCCGACGTCGACGACGCGCAAAAGAGCGTCATGATGATCGTTCGCCAGATGGCGGCGGCAGGCGAAATCATGATTGCGGGCGGCAGCGACGACTATGTCTGATCGCGCGACCGAAACCGGCTTTTCCCCGGTCGCGCTCGCCGACGCGATGGCGCGCAGCAGCGGCTTCCGTCCGCTGTCCTTCGCCGCCGGCGCACGCGAAACCGAGACGGCGGCCGAAACGCCGCCCGACACCGACCTTGATGACCCCTTCGCGCTCGGCCTTGCCGAGGGCCAGCGCCTCGCCGAAGCCGCTTTCGTCGCCGAGCGCCACCAGCTGCTTGCCCTGCTCGCCGGTGCCGAGGCCTTGCAGGACGAACCGAGCGAGGAATTGGCGCAGTTGATCGCCGAAACGGTCGAGCGGCTTGTGCGTCAGATCGTCGCCACCGCGCCGATCGACGCCGAATGGCTGCAGGCGCAGGCCGAAACCGCCGCCGCGATGGTCGCCGACGCCGACAAGGCGCGCACCCTGTGGGTCCATCCCGAGGATGCTGTGCTGCTCGCCGATTGTCCGCTGACGCTGGCCGTCGAAAGCGACGCCACGATGGTGCGCGGCACCGTACGCCTCGAAACCTCGACCGGCTGGATAGAACATGGCCGCGCGGTCTATCTCGACGAGCTGCGCGCGGCGCTCGGCACGGGAGACGCCGCATGACGCGCCGCCTCGCCATCAGCGCGCAGCAGCTGCTCGACCCCGTCGACCTGACGAACGCCAGCCCGCGCCGCATCGGCACGCTCGTCTCGCACGAGGGTATCATGCTCGAAGTGTCTGGCTTCCCGCAGCCGCTGGGCAGCAACGTCCGCATCAAATCGGCCGACAATGATTATATCTATGGCGAGGTCGTCGGCTTTCGCGGTCACCGCAGCCTCGTCCTGCCCTTCGACACCAACAAGCCGCTCGTCACCGGCGCGCCGGTCGAACCGCACGGCGCCAGCTCGATGGTTCCGGTCGGCAAGACGCTGCTCGGCCGCATCATGGACGCGCAGGGCAATCCGCTCGACGGCCGCCCCGCGATCAAGTCGCAATTCCAGTGGCCACTCGCCGGGCGCAAGGTCAACCCGCTGCGCCGCGGCCGCGTCACCCGCCCGCTCAACATGGGCGTGCGCGCGATCAACGGGCTGCTCACCGTTGGCGAAGGCCAGCGCGTCGCGATCATCGCGGGCTCGGGCGTCGGCAAGTCGGTGCTGATGGGCCAGATGATCGCGGGCACCGAATGCGACGTGATCGTCGTCGGCCTGATCGGCGAGCGCAGCCGCGAAGTCAGCGATTTCGTCGAAACCAAGCTGCCTCCCGAAGTCCGCAAGAAATCGGTCGTCGTCGCGGTTCCCGCCGACCACCCGCCGCTGCTTCGCCTGCGCGCCGCAATGCGCGCGACCGCAATCGCCGAGGCGTTCCGCGCCGAGGGCAAGAAGGTGCTGCTGCTGATCGACAGCCTGACCCGCGTCGCGCATGCGCAGCGCGAGATCGGGCTGACGCTGGGCGAGCCGCCGACGATGAAGGGTTACCCGCCGTCGGTGTTCGCGCTGATCCCCTCGCTCTGCGAGCGCGCCGGTATCGACCGCGAAACCGGCGGATCGGTCACCGCGCTCTATACCGTGCTCGCCGACGGCGGCGACATCGACGACCCCGTTGTCGACAGCGCGCGCGCGATCGTCGACGGGCATATCATCCTGTCGCGCCAGCTCGCCGAGCAGGGCGTCTATCCTGCGATCGACGTCGCGCGTTCGCTGTCGCGCACGATGGTCGATTCGGTCGATCCCGAACATGCCGCCGCGGCCGCGCGTTTCCGCCAGCTGTGGTCGGCGTATGAAGAGAATCGCGACCTGATGCTGATGGGCGCCTACGTCGCCGGCGGCGATCCGGTGCTCGACGAAGCGATCGCCCGCCACGCCGACCAGCTCGCCTTCGTGACCCAGCCCGCCAAGGCCCGGGTCGATTTCGACATTTCCCGCCAAGCCCTGATTGAAGGATATTCCGCATGACCGCCCATACCGCACGCCGCAAACGTATCATCCGCGTGCGCACCGTCGAACATCAGATGGCCGAAGCCAATCTGGCGCGCGCCAATGGCGAACTTGCGAATCTCGTCGAACTGGCGAAGCGGCTCGAAACGCTGCGCGTCGACCTCGCGATGGCCAAGGGCGCGGTCGCCGGCGGCGCGCTCAACACGATCGGCGAACTTGCGATGCGGCTCGACATGGCGAAGGAAAATCTGACCGCGCCGCTCAGCAACGCCAGCGCACGGCGCGACCATATGGGAGCGCTCGCGCAGAGCGCGATGGTCAAGGAAGAATCGGCGGTCCGCCTGTACGAACGCAGCCGCAAGTCGGCCGAAGCCGAACAGGAACGCCGCAGCGACGCCAACCGCCCGCACCGCGCGCGCGCCGGCATGCGCCTGCGTCTGATCGAAGGCGGCGCGTCGTGATGAGCGCGTCTCTCCCCATGGCCCAGCCGGCGATGCCCGCGGGCTTTGCGGCTTTCCTCGCCAATATCGGACAGGTGCCGGATGGCGGCAGCGAGGGCGGCGGTTTCGACCAGCTGCTCGCCGCAGCGCCGATCGCCACCGCCCCGGTCGCGGGTGCCGCGATGACCATCAAGATCGATCCGGCGCAGCCCGGCGAGGCTGCCGCCGGGCAAATCGAAACCGCCCCCGTCGAAGCGGACGGCGGCGAGATCCCGGCGGTCAAGACACCGGTCAAGGCCGAGCCTGCCCAAGCCGATCCCGCCACGCTCGCCGCGACCCTGCTGATCGCGCTCAACGGCGGCACGCCGGCCAGCACAGCCGTTCCGGGCAAACCGGTTCCGGCGGAGTCCGAAGCCGACGCGTCGCCCGAAACGGCAGCCCCCGGCGACGCGCCCGCGAGCGTTACCGCGACGAACTGGGCTGCGATCGTCGCCGCTGCCGTCCCGGCCGCGGCCAAAACAGCAAAAGCAGCCGAAACGCCCGTGGCTCCGGAAGCCGATGCCGCACCGGCTGCCCCGACGCTGCCGCGCCTGCGCGAGGGCGGGGCGCCGATGCCGATCCTTGCCGGCGCCGAATTGCCGGTCGCGAGGCCCGCCGAGGCGGCGCCGTCGATGACGATCCTCTTCACCCAGCTTGCCCCGCAAGGCACGGCCCTCACCGAAGCGGCTGCGCCCGCCGTCGTCGCCGAACGCGTGCTCGACATCGACAGCGACGGGGCGTGGATCGACCAGCTCGCGCGCGATATCGCCGCGACCAGGTCGGACAATGGCGACATCAGCTTTCGCCTGATGCCGAAACATCTCGGGCGCCTCGATGTCGCGATGCAAATGGGCGACGATGGCGTGTCGCTGAAGATGGATACGCGCCACGAAGCGACCGCGACGATCGTGACCGCCGCGCAGGGCCGCCTCGTCGACGAGCTTCGCCAACAGGGCGTCCGCGTCGCCGGCGCCGAAGTCACCTGTACGCCGGGCGAGACCGGCCGCCAGTCGCAGAACCAGAGTCAGGGCCGCGCTGCTTCGCAGGATACCGCCCATCTTATCGAAACCGCCACCGAACGCGCCGAGCCGCGGGGCGAAGACCGCACCGCCGATCGCCGCGGCCGCTTCGCCTGATCAGAAAGGGTCCCATCATGGCCAAGGAAAATGTCGAAGGCGCCCCCAAGAAAAAGGGCAAGTTCAAGAAGCTGCTGCTGATCGGCGTCGCTGCGATCGCGCTGATCGGCGCGGGTGCGGGTGCCGGCATCTATTTCGGCGCGCTGTCGGCGCACGAGGCGAAGCCCGAGGATCATTATCCGAAGCTCGTCGTGCGCAGCAAGGAAGACGCCGAACCCGCCGCCGAGGGCGACGACAAGGAAGCACCGCCGAAGGTCGGCACCGTGTCGGTGCCGAACGACCGGTTCAAGGTCGATCCGCGCAAGTACGAGATCACCTATTATCCGATCCCCGACAGTTTCACGACCAACCTCGCCGACGGATCGGGCTTCCTGCAGGTGGGTATCAGCCTTTCCACCTTCTACGACGGCAAGGTTATCAATAATATCAAACGCCAGATCGTGCCGATCCGCTCGGTCGTGCTTATGGTGCTCGCCGAACAGGATCCGGCGTTGCTCTCCACATCACAGGGGAAACAGCGGCTTCAGCGCCAGCTGACCGCCGCAATCAATGATGTGCTGCGCGACAAGGAAGGTTTCGGGGGTATCGACAATGTTTATTTCACGAGTCTGGTGATCCAGTGACCGCCAGCACAAAATCCGTCAAAGCCGTGAAGGCCCCGGCCGCACCGGTGCCCGCGCCATCCGCGCCGGCGGCCGACGCGAAGGCGTCGCTGCTGCTGCGCAAGGCCGAGGGCAGCTATGCCTTCCCGGCGCTCGACAGCGTCGCCAACCAGTTCGGGCGCAGTTTGCGCGATCTTGTCCGCGCGCTCGGTGCGCCGGCGATCCAGGTCGAACGCGCCGGCGCCGAGCAGATGAGCTTTTCCGACTGGAGCGTCGCCGCCGCGCCGGCGATCTTCTGGCGCTATCACGCGCCGCCGCTCAAGGGGCCCGTCCTGCTTGCCGCGGCGCGCCCGCTGATCCTCCAGCTCGTCGACATATTCTATGGCGGCAAGGGCCAGCTCGCCGCGGAGCGCGAAGAGCTGACCGACGCCGAAGACCGTTTCGCCGCGCGTCTCGGCCGCGACGTGGGCCTCCAGCTCGCCGCCGCATGGCGCGACAAGCTCGGGCTGGAACCCGAACTCGACTGCGTCACGACCGATGCCGCCAAGCTCGCTGCGGTGCGCGCCGACGACGATCTGTTCGTCCAGCGTTTCGTCCTGCGCGGCGCGCCGTTCGAAGGACGCGCGATCGTCTGCGCCTATCCGCTCGCCGCGCTGCGCGGCATCGCG
>NZ_DASWTD010000676.1:0-2649 GCF_036402335.1 Sphingopyxis sp.
AAGGCGGACATGGACCGCAAACGGGCGACCCGCGATGCCGCCAATGCGCGTGTTCGCGTCGCGCAGGCGCAATATGGCGAAGCCACGGCGCGCAACAACCGCCTCAACATCGTCGCTCCCGAAGCCGGCCTTGTGCTGACGCGGCAGGTCGAACCCGGCCAGATCGTCGGGGCAGGCAGCGGCGTGCTGTTCCGCATGGCAAAGGGCGGCGAGATGGAAATGATGGCGCAGATGGCCGAGGGCGACCTGCAGCGCGTGCGCGTCGGCACCCGTGCGACGGTGAACCCGGTCGGTACCAATGTGCAGATCGCCGGGCATGTGTGGCAGGTGTCGCCGGTCGTCAATCCCGACACGCGGCAGGGCATGGTCCGTGTCGCGGTTCCGTACAGCGCGGCGCTTCGTCCCGGAGGTTTTGCCGACGCGCGGCTGGTGTCGGGCACTGAACAGGCGCCGATGCTTCCCGAAAGTGCTGTCCAGAGCGGCCCCGAAGGCAATTTCGTGCTGATCGTCGACAACAAGGACACGATCCAGCGCCGTCCGGTAACGGTCGGCACGGTCACCGACGAGGGTGTATCGATCGCCTCGGGCCTGACCGGCAATGAACGGGTCGTCGTGCTCGCGGGTGCCTTCCTCAATCCCGGCGACAAGGTGAAGCCGGTCATACAGAAATCGTCGCGGTAATATCGCGGATCACATGCGCAGTCTGCTGGTGCACAAGGGCGTTTGAATCATGAGCTTTCGCAACATCTCCGCCTGGTGCATCCGCAATCCGGTGCCGCCGATCGTCATGTTCGTGCTGTTGCTGCTGGCGGGTCTCGTCAGCTTCAACCGGATGGACGTGAACGACAATCCGGATGTCGAATTCCCGCTGGTACAGGTCATGGTGGCGCAGCCGGGTGCCGCGCCGAGCGAACTTGAAACGCAGGTGACGCAGCGCGTCGAGGCCGCGGTTCGCGGCGTCAGCGGTGTCGACGAAATGTCGTCCTATGTCGGCGAGGGCAGCAGTTCGACGATGGTGCAGTTCGCGATCGGTACGCCGATCGACCGTGCCTATAACGACGTCAACCAGGCGGTTCAGCAGATCCGCAGCGATCTTCCCGACGGGATCCTCGAACCGCAGGTCGTTCGCGTCGACGCCGCCGGCGGGCCGATCACCTATTTTGCCGTCGAAGCGACCGACATGACGCTGGAACAGCTGTCGTGGTTCGTCGATAATACGATCGCCAAGGAACTGCTCTCGATCTCGGGCATGGCCAAGGTCAGCCGTTCGGGCGGTGTGTCGCGCGAAATCCGCGTCATCCTCGATCCCGCGCGGATGCAAAGCTATGGCCTGACCGCGAGCCAGGTAAACCAGCAGCTGCGCCAGACCAACGTCAACGCCGCCGGCGGACGCACTGAAATCGCCGGCTCCGAACAGGCGGTGCGCGTGCTCGGCAACGCCGAAAACGCCTTCCAGCTCGGCGAAACGCGGATATCGATCGGCAACGGGCGGACCATTCGCCTCGCCGATGTCGCCAAGGTGACCGACGGCTATGCCGAGCAGCGCAACCTCGCCAAGATCGGCGGGCGTCAGGTGCTCAGCTTCTCGATCGAGAAGGCCAAGGGCGCGTCCGATGTCACCGTCCACGACGAGACGATGAAAAAGCTGGAAGAGATCAAGAAGAACAACCCCAAGGTCAATTTCAAGATCCTCTTCACGCGCACCGAATATACCAAGGAACAATATCGCAGCTCGATGCTCGCGATGATCGAGGGCGCGATCCTCGCCGTCGTCGTCGTGTTCCTGTTCCTGCGCGACTGGCGCGCGACGCTGATCAGTGCGCTCGCGATCCCGCTGTCGGCGATCCCGACTTTCTGGTTCATGGAAATGATGGGCTTTTCGCTGAACGGCCTGTCGCTGCTCGCATTGAGCCTCGTCGCGGGCGTGCTGGTCGACGATGCGATCGTGGAGATCGAGAATATCGTGCGGCACATGCGCATGGGCAAGACCGCCTATCAGGCGTCGATCGACGCCGCCGACGAAATCGGCCTTGCGGTGGTTGCTACGACGATGTCGATCGTCGCGGTGTTCCTGCCCGTCGCGCTGATGCCGGGTGTGTCGGGCCAGTTCTTCATCCAGTTCGGCATGACCGTCGTGTTCGCGGTGCTGGTCAGCCTCGCGGTCGCGCGCATGATCACGCCGATGATCGCCGCCTATTTCCTGTCGGCGCAGGGCGAGCAGGACCATGCGTCGGGCCCATGGGTCGACCGTTATGAAAAGCTGCTCGGCTGGACGCTCGACAATTCGAAGCACCGGACGGTGCGCGGACGCTATGAACAGGTGCCGACGCGGCTGATCTATCTGATCGTCCCGCTGGTCGCCGCCGGGCTTGCCGGCCTCGCCATGGTCTTCAGCTATTTCCAACCGGTCCCGGTCGGGCAGGATGCGCCGAACCCGGCGATGCATTTCCTGCTGATGACCCCGATCACCATCATCGCCACCTATCTGGCGGTTGCGCTGCTCCAGGTCATCGTTGGCGGTTTCGCCTATCTGTTCGGGATGCGCGGGTGGGCCTTCACCAACTGGGCAAAATTTGTGGCGCAGCGGGCCTATGCGCGGCTCTTCGACCACCGCGCGTGGATCGTCGGCATCGGCGTTGCTGCGTTCCT
>NZ_DASWTD010000677.1:0-4962 GCF_036402335.1 Sphingopyxis sp.
GAATATCGCGTTCCACGAGGTCGGGCGGCAGGCGATCATGGCCGATCCCGACTGGCAGGACGGCCAATATTACGGCAGCGCTCGCGCGCCGACCAAAGGCCTTGCAGTCGCGCGCATGGCAGCGCACATCACCTATCTGTCCGAAGAAGGGCTGACCGAAAAATTCGGCCGCCGCCTGCAGGCGCGCGACATCAAGAGCTTCGGCTTCGACGCCGATTTCCAGATCGAATCCTATCTGCGGCATCAGGGATTGGCCTTCACCGACCGTTTCGACGCCAACGCCTATCTCTACATCACGCGCGCGATGGACTATTTCGACCTCGCCGATCCGCACGACGGCCGGCTTGCGGGCGCGTTCGCGGGCGCAAAGGATGTGCGCTTCACGCTCGTCAGCTTCGACACCGACTGGCTTTATCCGACCGCCGAATCGCGCCGTGTCGTGCAGGCGCTGCAAAGCGTCGGCGCCGCCGCAAGCTTCGTCGAGCTGTCGGCGCCCTTCGGCCACGACAGCTTCCTCCTCGACGTGCCCGCGCTCGACCGGCTCGTCGCGGGTGCGCTGAACGCAGGTGCGTCATGACCGGAGGTTACCGCCTGTCCTTCGACCGGGCCGACATGCAGGTCGATGCGATTCACACCTTTCTGGCGCAAAGCTACTGGGCCGAACATATTCCGCTCGCGATTGTCGAACGCGCCATCGCGGGATCCTTATGCGTCGGCATTTTCGCGCCCGGCGGCGAACAGGTCGCGTTTGCCCGGGTCGTCACCGACCGGGCGACCTTTGCCTATCTCGCCGACGTCTATGTCCTCGAATCGCATCGCGGGCACGGCCTTGCCGCGCGCATGGTGACGGCGCTCCACGATCACGCCGACCTTCAGGGGCTGCGGCGGTGGATGCTCGCGACGAGCGACGCCCACGGACTCTATGCGGGGCTCGGCTGGACGGCCGTCGAAGACGGCAAACCGTTCATGCAGCGGCATTTCCCCGGCGTTTACGGGCGGCCCCGGCAATGAAGCTCCGCCCCGATCTCGCGATCATCGCCGCTGCCGTGCCGTCCGGGACACGCGCACTCGATATCGGCTGCGGCGACGGCGAGCTGATGGTTGCGTTGCGGAGCAAGGGCGTCGATGCGCGCGGGCTGGAGATCGATCCCGCCAATGTCACCACGGCGATCGCGCGCGGCCAGTCGGTCGTGCAGGGCGACGCCAACCGCGACCTGGCCGATTATCCCGACGATGCGTTTGACTATGCAATTCTGTCGCAGACGCTGCAGACGACCGAGCGTCCCGACCGCGTCGTGGACGAGTTGCTCCGGATCGCTCCGCGCGCCTTCGTCAGCTTTCCCAATTTCGCGCATTGGCGCATCCGGCTCGCGCTGCTGTGGGGCGGACGGATGCCGGTGACGCGGCTCCTGCCGGTCGCCTGGTACGAAACGCCGAACATCCATCACGTCACGGTCAGCGATTTTCGCGACCTCGTCCAGGCAAAGGGCATCGGGGTCGAGCGCGTGTGGCATCTCTCGGGCGACAAGCCGGCGAGCGACGCTGCCGCAAGCTGGCGCGCCGAACATGCGATTTTCCTGATTTCGCGAAGCTGATCATCCCCCGCCGGCGGGAGGGAGACCATTTAATCCGGCTTCTTCAGCCCGTGCGCGAGCAGGTCGTTCGCGGCCTGCGCCACGGCATCGGCATCGGCCGCATCGTCCCACAATCCGTATCGCATGCCGAGGAAAACGTTCATGCCGGCGATGGCCCAGGCATGGATTTCGCCCGCGTCGGGGCGGATCTCGCCGCGCTGCGCCGCGCTGTCCAGTCGCTGGCGGATACGCTCGACGGTCGTTTCATAGTGGCGCCGGTAGCTCGCATAATCGACGAATTCGGCCTCGTCGATGATCCGGTAGATTTCCTTGTGCTCGCGCACGAAGCCCAGATAGGAGCGGAGGCCGAGCCGCTCGGCCGCGATCGCATCGGGCGCTTCCTGGACGATCGGCGTGACATGATCGCGCAGCTGCTCGCTCATGTAGCGCACCAGCGCCTGGAAGATTTCGTCCTTCGAATCGAAATAGGTGTAGAAGCTGCCGAGCGCCGTCCCGGCGCGGCGCGTGATCGCGCTGATCGAGGCTTCGTGAAACCCGCGCTCGCCGAATTCGACCGCCGCGGCGTCGAGCAGCTTGCGCAGCGTCCGGCGCCCGCGCTCGGTCCGCGGCGTCTTGGCGCGCGCGTCGCGTTCCGTGTCGGCCTGTCCCGTATCGGTCTGCGGCTGATCCATGACTGCCTTTCCGTCTCCCCCCGTCCGGCCCCGCCTGCATCGTGGCATTTCCGCACCACTGGCAAGCAAAAAACGACGCGGTCAACTTCCAAGTTGAAACTTGGTTCATGTTTCACTATTGGATGCGGCGCGGCTTGGCAAGCACTGGCCCAAGAAAACCGAAAGGGTGGCGAGGTCACCCGCCACATGGGAGAGTCTTCATGCATCCTTTCGCCCGCTCGCTGCGCCGCGCCATCCTGGCCACCAGCGCGCTTTCGATGATCGCCTTTGCTCCGCCGGTTTTCGCGCAGGAGGAAGGCGCGAGCGCCGATAGCGGCGACGAGATCATCGTGACGGCACGCCGCCGCGACGAGCGGCTGATCGATGTGCCGATCGCCGTCACCGCCATTTCGGGCGACGCGCTGTCCAAGGCGGGCGCGATCGACATCACCGACGTCGCGAACATGGCGCCGAACACCACGCTCGAAAATTCGCGCGGCACCAATTCGACGCTGACCGCCTTCATCCGCGGGGTCGGCCAGCAGGATCCGGTTCCGGGCTTCGAGGCGGGTGTCGGCATCTACCTCGACGACGTCTATCTGAACCGGCCGCAGGGCGCGGTGCTCGACATCTACGACGTCGAACGCATCGAGGTGCTGCGCGGCCCGCAGGGCACGCTCTACGGCCGCAACACGATCGGCGGCGCGGTCAAATATGTGACGCGGGCGCTCAACCCCGATTCGCCCGAATTGCGCATCCGCGGAACACTGGGCACCTACAAGCAGGCCGACCTCGTCGTCACCGCAAGCGCGCCGATCAGCGACATCGTCCGCGTCGGCGGGTCGGTCGCGCGCCTGTCGCGCGGCGGCTTCGGCGACAATCTGGTCATCGCCGGCCTCGAAAATTACAACAAGGACGTGTGGGCCGGGCGCGGAACGATCGAACTCGGCGGCAACGGCGCGCCGGTGCTGATCCGCATCTCGGGCGACTATACGCGCGACAAGTCCGACCCGCGCAACGGCCATCGCCTGATCCCCGGCCTCGTTTCGGGGGCGCCGGTGCTCGATGACGTCTACGATACCCGCGCCGGGCTCAACGACCCGAAGCAGGATGTGAAGGCCTATGGTCTCGCGATGAATGTTTCGGCCGAACTCAGCGACAATGTGACGCTGCGCTCGATCAGTTCGTGGCGCAAGGACACCAGCTTCACCCCGATCGATTTCGATGCCCTGCCGTCGGTCGACGTCGATGTGCCCGCGGTCTATCGCAACGAACAGCTCAGCCAGGAATTCCAGCTGCTCTATGAAAGCGACCGGCTGCACGGCCTTGTCGGCTTCTATTATCTCGACGCCAAGGCCGCGACCTCGTTCGACGTCCTCCTCGGCCTTGCCGGCGCGGCGAATCCGCCCGCTCTCGGCGGCCCGTTGCCGGGCCTCAACGCGTATACGGCGGGCGACGTGCGGACCAAGACCTGGTCGGTGTTCGGCGATTTCACCTTTGACTTCACCGACCAGCTCAGCCTGTCGGTCGGCGGGCGCTACACCAACGACAAGCGCGAAGCCTTTGTTTACAAGGCAACGCGGATCACAGGCCTGTCCCCCGAATTCGGCGGCACGCTGACCCCGTTCGCGATCGCGGTGGCCACCAACTTCCGCGGCGACCGCACCTTCAAGGAATTCACGCCCCGCGCGTCGCTGAGCTTCAAGCCCAACGCCGACAATCTGGTCTATGCGTCCTATTCGAAGGGGTTCAAGGGCGGCGGTTTCGACCCGCGCGGTTCGGGCACCTCGGCGCCGATCAGCAATCCGGCGGCGGGCCGGACCTACGACGATATCTACAACTTCCTCGCCTTCGATCCCGAAAAGGTCGACAGCTACGAAATCGGCTACAAGGGTTCGCTGCTCGACCGCAGGCTGACGCTGAGCCTCGCCGGCTTCTACATGGACTATAAGGATGTGCAGATCCCGGGTTCGGTCGGTTGCCTTGTCGGCGGCGTCCAGAGCTTCTGCGGCATCACGACCAACGCGGCGAAGGCCCGCCTCCAGGGCATCGAAGCCGAAGCCAACGCAATTCTCGCACGCGACTTCGCCGGCGCGGGCTCGACCTTCCGCTTCAACGGCGCGCTCGGCTTCGTCGACGCCAAGTACAAGCGCTTCATCGGCCCCACCGGGGTCGATGTCGCGGATCAGCGGACTTTCCAGAACACGCCGAAATGGACGGTATCGGGCACGGTCGCGGCAGGCATTCCGGCGATGGGCGGCAATATCGACGTGTCGACCGGCCTCGTTTACCGCAGCCTGACGCACCAGTTCGAAGTGCCGATCCCGGCGCTCGACCAACCTGGCTATGTGCTGTGGGATGCGAGCCTCGTGTGGACGGCCGACAGCGGCGATTATTCGATCGGCATCCACGGCAAGAATCTGACCGACAAGCAATATATCACGTCGGGCTATAATTATCAGAACGCGGCGGGCGGCTCGACGCTGGGCCTCGAAGGCGTGCAGACGGCTTTCTACGGCAACCCGCGCCAAGTGTTCGTCACCGGCACGGTCAAATTCTGACCGGACCGCATCGTCAAAAAAGGGGAAAGGGGCGTCCATGGCGGCGCCCCTTTTTCTATGACCGCGAAGCCTGCCGATGTGACGGCATCGGGGTGGATTTCAGACATTCCCCTTAACCGTCGCCCCCGCGAAGGCGGGGGCCGTTGTCGACCTTAC
>NZ_DASWTD010000678.1:0-2463 GCF_036402335.1 Sphingopyxis sp.
CATTCCCTCTTTCGTCACCCCGGGCTTGATCCGGGGTCCCGCTTCTCGACGGCGCTGAGCGGGACCCCGGATCAAGTCCGGGGTGACGATTATGGTATGCGTGACGGCATACTCTTCCTTCGGCACCCAAAGCTGGTTAGAGCCGACTCGAAATGACCGCCCAATCTCCCCTCGACGATTTCAAGGCCGCGCTGTCGAGCGTTGCGCGCGCGGTGACGCGCGATGCCGAGGTCGAGGTCGGCTTTACCGCCGACGCGCCCGCGCAGGTCGGCAAGGCGATCAAGGTGCCGACCCCGTCGCGCACCCTGCCCGCCGATCAGGTTGCCGAGGCGCGCGGCTTTGCGGACTCCTATGCCTTGCGCATGAAGCACCACAACGAGAAATTGCACGCCGCGGCGCGCCCCGCCGAACCGCTCGCCGCCGCGGCCTTCGACGCCATGGAGCGCGCGCGGATCGAGGCGCTCGGCGCGCGCCACATGGACGGGATGCGCAGCAATCTGTCGGCGAGCCTCGCGATGCGGATGCGCAGCGACCCGATCAGCCGCGCGCAAGGCCGCGAGGATGTGCCGGTGTCGAGCGCGCTCGAACTGATGCTGCGCGAGGCACTGACCGGCGAACAGGCGCCGCAGGGAACCGAGACCGGCCTGTCGCTGGTCCGCGAGTGGATCACCAACGAGGCGGGCGGCGACCTGACCGCGCTGTCGATGCTGCTCGACGATCAGGTGGCTTTTGCCGAAACGGCAAAGCTCGCGCTGCGCCACCTCGACCTGATCCAGAGCGACGAACCGCTGGAACAAGGCGCCGAGGACGGCGGCGAGCAGGACGAAAGTGAGGCGGAAGAAAGCCAGGAAGAGCAGGAAAGCGAAGACGGCGGTGCCGGCGAAAGTCAGGTCGACGCGCGCGCCGAAATGGCGGGCGACCAGGCCGACGACGGCGACAGCGACCCCGACGCGCAGGAAATGGAAGCCGACGGCGAACCCGAAATGGGCGGCGAAGGCGACGAGGGCATGTTGCCCGTCCGCCCCAACCGCCTGCCGAGCGACATTCCCGACTTCAACTATCTGCGCTTCACCGAAAAGCATGACGAGATCATCGCCGCGACCGAGCTCTGCGATGCCGACGAGCTGACGCGGCTGCGCGCCTATCTCGATACGCAGATGCAGCATCTGCAAGGCGCGGTGACCAAGCTCGCCAACCGGCTCCAGCGCCGCCTGATGGCGCAGCAGAACCGCGCATGGGATTTCGATCAGGAGGAAGGCCAGCTCGACGCGGCGCGGCTCGCGCGCGTCATCGTCTCGCCCGGACAGTCGCTGTCGTACAAGATCGAGCGCGACACCGATTTTCGCGACACCGTCGTCACGCTGCTTATCGACAATTCGGGCTCGATGCGCGGGCGGCCGATCAGCATCGCCGCGATCAGCGCCGACATCCTCGCGCGCACGCTCGAACGTTGCGGCGTCAAGACCGAGATTTTGGGCTTCACGACGCGGACGTGGAAGGGCGGGCAGAGCCGCGAGGACTGGCTCGCGGCAGGACGCCCTACGCACCCCGGCCGCCTCAACGACCTGCGCCACATCATCTACAAGCCCGCCGACGAGCCCTATCGCCGCGCGCGAAAGTCGCTCGGGCTGATGATGCGCGAAGGGCTGCTCAAAGAGAATATCGACGGCGAGGCGCTGATGTGGGCGCACCAGCGCATCATCAATCGCCCCGAGGAACGCCGCATCCTGATGGTGATTTCGGACGGCGCGCCGGTCGACGACAGCACGCTGTCGGTGAACCACGGCGCCTATCTCGACCAGCATCTGCGGCAGGTCATCGAATGGATCGAGAATCGTTCACCGGTCGAGCTCTGCGCGATCGGCATCGGGCACGATGTCACACGCTATTACAGCCGCGCGGTGACGATCATGGATGCCGAGCAATTGGGCGGCACGATGGTCGAGCAGCTCGCGGGGCTGTTCGACATAGATTGAAGCTTTATCCACCAAAACCGGCTCCCGATACTTCGCTTGAAATGATGCTTGCCAAGTAGAATTTCGGCGATAGTTGTTGTTTCGGGGAGGGGCGCACACCGATGACAGTAAAGCTGTTGCTGCGTCATGCTGCGGGCATGGCGGCGCTGGCGCTTGCGCCGATTTCAAATGCGCTGGCCGCGCAAGAGGCTGTACCGACACCCGAAGTCGTCGCACCGGGCGACCCCGCGCCGATTGCCGCCAATCAGGCCGACACGATCACCACCGAAGCCGTACCGACGGCTCCGACGACGCTGGCCGCGGGCACGCTGATCGAAATCCGGATCGACGAGGCTGTCAACAGCAAGACGCACAAGACCGGCGACTGGTATGCTCTGTCGCTGTCGCAGCCGATCATGCTCGGCGAGCGGATACTAGTGCCCGCGGGGACCGTTGGACGAGGTCAGGTTGTTCATTCGGCGAAATCGAGCTGGGGAGGCAAGGCCGG